>NZ_BAAAKJ010000196.1:0-3179 GCF_039527695.1 Kitasatospora putterlickiae | reverse complement strand
CCACCACCAGGACGGTCGCCCCGCGCCCGGCCTCGGTCAGCCGCCGCAGACCGTGCGCCAGGTGGGCCGGCGCCTGCGGCGGGACCCGGTGCCGCAACAGGGTCGGGGCCAGCCGGGGCACGTCCGACCAGGCGGCCTCGTCGTTCAGGTGGGCGGCCAGGTGCCAGGGCTCGTACGCCTCGGTGCCGACCAGCAGCAGCCCGTCCGCCCCGCGCCGGGAGACCGCTCGCCGAAGCTCACCGGCGAAGCCGCCGACGGCCTCCAGCCAGCCGGTTCCGGTCAGCCGCTCCCGTAGTGCCGAAACTCTCACCGCGTCCATGGCGGACAGGATGACGCGCGGGCCCGGGGGTTTGGCAGGATCGGCCCATGACTTCCCTCGATTCAGCGACAAACCCGGCCCACGAGCTGCCGGACGTCTCGCAGCTCGTGGTCGGCGTCCTCGGCGGCACCGGCGACCAGGGGCGGGGGCTGGCCCTGCGGCTGGCCAAGGCCGGCCAGCGGGTGATCATCGGCTCGCGTGACGAGGCCCGCGCGCAGGCCTCGGCGGACGCGATCGGCCACGGCGTGCGCGGCGCCGACAACGCCACCACCGCCCGGGAGAGTGACATCGTGATCGTCGCGGTGCCGTGGGACGGCCACGCCGCCACGCTCACCGCGCTCCGCGAGGAGCTGGCCGGCAAGATCGTGGTGGACTGCGTCAACCCGCTCGGCTTCGACAAGCAGGGCGCCTTCGCGCTCGTCCCGGAGGAGGGCAGCGCCGCCCAGCAGGCCGCCGCCCTGCTGCCGGACTCCCGGGTGACCGCCGCCTTCCACCACCTGTCGGCGGTGCTGCTCCAGGACGAGTCGATCGAGCGGATCGACACCGACGTGATGGTGCTCGGCGAGGAGCGGGCGGCCACCGACATCGTGCAGGCGCTGGCCGGGCGGATCCCCGGCATGCGCGGCATCTTCGCGGGCCGGCTACGCAACGCGCACCAGGTGGAGTCGCTGGTGGCGAACCTCATCTCGGTCAACCGCCGCTACAAGGCCCACGCGGGCCTGCGGATCACCGACGTCTGATCACCGTCGTCCGATCAACGTCGGTCGATCACCGACGCCCGATGAGCGGCTCGCCGACCTCACCCCTGGACCCGGTCCGGAGGTGAGGTCGGCGACAATGGGGGCCGTCCGTCCACCGGCCCCAGGAGTCCGCCGCCATGCCCCGCACGTCCGTCCTCGCCTCCATCGTCGCCGTTCTCGCGCTGGCCGCCGCCGTGATCTCGCTGGTCCAGGGCTGGTGGCTCGGCCTCATCTGGCTCCCGATGGCGGGCATCGCCAGCAACGTGCTCTGGATGAACGTGCGCCGCGAGAAGCTGGCGAAGGCGGCCGCGGAGCAGACCGCCGGCGCCTGAGCCGGGTCAGTCCTTCCAGAACGTGAACAGTTCGTGGCCCACCTGCGCGTAGGCGCGGTCGACGCCCAGCAGGTCCATCGCGCCGTACACGGCCTCGAAGAACCAGTGGTTCACCTCCGGCTGCCAGAGCAGCGCGAAGACGGCCAGCATGCCGTACGGCGCGAACGGCTCGATCGCCCGCCGGGTCTTGTGCGACAGCCAGGGCTCGACGATCCCGTAGCCGTCCAGACCGGGCACCGGCAGCAGGTTGAGCAGGGTCGCGCTCAGCTGCAGCATGCCGAGGAAGCCCAGCGCCAGCGCGAACGGCGAGACGTTCAGCTCGTAGCCGTTCCAGACCGCCCGCACCTCGGGGTCGTCCAGCCAGCCCGCGCCGACCGGGACCAGCAGCAGCGCGGCGGCCACCAGGTTCACCAACGGACCGGCGGCCGAGATCAGGCTGTGCTTGAGCCGCCCGTGCACCCGGTGCCGCTCGATCCAGACCGCGCCGCCGGGCAGACCGATGCCGCCGAGCAGCACGAACACGATCGGCAGCACGAAGCTGAGCAGCGCGTTGGCGTACTTGAACGGGTTGAGGGTCAGGTACCCCTTGGCGCCGACGCTGATGTCGCCGCCGTGCAGCGCGGTCCGCGCGTGCGCGTACTCGTGCAGGCAGAGCGAGACCATCCAGCCGGCCACCACGAACAGGAAGACCCCGAACCGGGCGTTGCCGTATCCCTGGTAGACGGCGACGGCGGAGGTGACGAGGATCGCGAGCAGTACCCAGAACACCGGACTGATCCGGCGGTCCTCGCTGCGTGAGCGCTGCGTTGCGGCGAAGGTCATGGTGTGGGTGCTCCGGTGGTTGGGGCCGTGGGGACTGGGCAGAGGCCGATCATGCCGGGCGGTCGCGGCCCCGGACAAGCCGTCCCGGATGAACGCACGACGCCCGCCGCCGGGTTCCGCGCCCGGACGGAGGCGACGTGTGGTCAGCGTGGAGGGCCGGACAAATGTGCGTGGCCGGCCGTGCCGATCCACCAGAATGGTTCGGTGCACTACGGCATCCTCGGCACCACCACCGCCCACCACGACGACGGCACCCCGGTCCCGCTAGGCGGCGCCCGGCTGCGCGCGCTGCTCGCCGCGCTGGCCCTGCGGCAGGGGCGGCCGGTACCGGCCGACCTGCTGGTCGACGAGGTGTGGGACGCCGAGCCGCCGCAGGACTCCTCGGCGGCGCTGCAGACCCTGGTCGGCCGGCTGCGCCGCACCATCGGCCGCGACCGGGTGGGCTCGGGCCCGGCCGGGTACTGGCTGACCGACCCGGTGACCGACCTCGCCGAGTTCCAGCGGCTGGCCGCCGAGGGCCGCCGGGCACTGGAGCGGGGCGAGCACGCCGAGGCCGCCGAGCGGCTGCGGGCCGCGCTCGCGCTCTGGCGCGGCCCGGCGCTCGCGGACCTGCCGGACCGCGGCGGACCGGCCACCCGGCTGGAGGCGCAGCAGGACGAGGTCCTCCGGCACCGGATCACCGCCGACCTCGGCCTCGGCCGGGCCGCCGACCTGGTGGCCGAGCTCGCCGAGCTGTGCTCGGGGCAGCCGCTGGACGAGCCGCTGCAGTACCTGATGGTGCGGGCGCTGCACGAGAGCGGCCGGACGGCGGAGGCGCTGCGCCACTACGAGCGCACCCGACGGGCCCTCGCGGACGAGCTGGGCGTCGACCCGGGCCGTGCGCTCCGGACCCTCTACGCCGAGCTGCTGACCCCCGCCGCCCCCCCCGCCCCCCCCCCCCCCCCCCCCGCCCCCGCCCCCGCCGCC
>NZ_BAAAKJ010000195.1:0-1382 GCF_039527695.1 Kitasatospora putterlickiae | reverse complement strand
GAGGAGCGCCGACCGGAACAGCACGTCGACGTCTCCTTCCACGACCCGGAACCCGAGGAACGGGACGGCGACAGCGACAGGGACGGCGCCCGGGACGGTCCCGGCCCGCCCTAGTGCTGCGTTCCTTAAAGCAGGTATACGTAGCGGCGTCGTGCTTGTCGGATTGGCGGGGCTGGACGGCCCCATACCCAGGGACGGGCACGTGTGTTGAGCTGGGCTGTGGCAATGCGGGTGGCTCGCGCGATCTCGTCGGGGCCGGAGAAGGACCGCCCGGCGAGGGCGGCCTTGCGGAAGATGCGCCACCAGCCCTCCTGGAGGTTGAGCCAGCACGCGCCCACCGGGACGAAGACATGTCGGATCCGCGGGTGGTCCTCCAGCCAGGTGCGGGTGGACAGGCTGTTGTGGGACGACAAGTTGTCGGTCACCACGTAGATGTCGCCAGTGGGATTCGTATCCTCCAGCAGCTGAAGGAACTGCTGGTAGAAGACACTGTTGCGGGACGGGGCGGCCATCGTGAGCTCCTGCCCGTCCCGGACCCGCAGTCCGCCGTAGACCCAGGTCTTCTCAGGCCCGCGGGAATAGTCCAGCTCGCTCTTGATGCGGTGTCCGTCCGGCGACCAGCCCGGTGCCGGCGGGAAGGTACGCGGGATCACCGGCCCGAGCTCGTCGGCGCACACGACCGTCGCGCCGTCGGGCGGGCTGGTGTACAGACCGACGATCCGCGTCCTTTTCCCTCGAAATCCGGGTCCTTCGAGCGGATCCACGAGCGGGTGCGGCGCCAGCGCACTCCCTCGGCGAGCAGGATCCGCCGTATCTGGGAGCGCCCGACCGCGACACCCAGCCGCGCGGCCTCCGCCGCCAGCGCGTCCAGCGTCCACTCGGGCGGGCCGGCCTCGTCGGCAGGGGCGAGTTCCCCGTCCGCCTGCCGCACCTGCCGCCCCGGCGGCGCCTGCCTGACCAGCGCGATGATCCGCGACCGCTCGAACTCGGTGAGCCGGCGCGGCCGACCCGTGACCGGCCAGTCCTCCAGCCCTTCCAGGTCGAGTTCGTTGAAGTGGTGCAGCCACCACCGCACCGTCTTCGCATGGCAGCCCGGCTCGGTCGCGATCCCGGCCACCCGCAGGCCGGACCAGCTCAGCGCGACGATCCGCGCCCGCATCACCAGATCCGCCGGCGCCTTCCGCGCCCCGGCGAGCCTGACGATCATCCTCTCCTCGTCCGCCCCCACGGCGGCCCGGGCCCGCAACAACCCCGGCACACCCCACCCCCTATCGCGCCAGATCAACCCCAACAGAGGCTCTATACCCGCAACTTGAGGAACGCAGCACTAAGAGGACATCTCATTTGGGAGGTTGAGTAGGCTGCGGGTGTGACGATCGTGG
>NZ_BAAAKJ010000194.1:0-13381 GCF_039527695.1 Kitasatospora putterlickiae | reverse complement strand
GGCAGCAGCGCCAGCAGCAGCCCCGCGCCGGTCACCGCCGCCACCTGGAGCACCCCGGGCCCGGCCGGCAGCCCGCGCACCGACCCGAGCAGCGCGTACGCCAGCGCGCCCGCCGCCCCGATCGGCGCCTGCTCGCGGTCGCCCGGAAGAGTGATCCGCACGCACTCGCCGAGCGCGATCAGCGCGGTGAACGCCAGCGCCACCCCCGGCTGGGCCGGACCGCGCACCGCCACCGCCCCGAAGGACGCCGCCAGCAACGCCAGCGCCACCCCGTGCACCGCGCACACCGCACCGGCGCACCCCTGCCGTACGTCCGCACGCCCGGCGCTCGCCGACCGCCTCGCGCCGTCCCGCGAAACCGACGCGCCCCGCCGCGCGCTCATGACGCCCCGGCCGTCGGCACGCCGCCGCCACCGCCACCGCCCTGGACGGGCACCCCGCCCGGCGCCGCCCGGGCCGGTTCGGGCACGCCGAGCGGGATGTCCGGCACCGCCTTGATGCAGTCCGGGGACGGCGGCAGCACCGGCTGCCAGTCGTGCACGGCCAGCGCGTCCACCAGCGCCCGCACCATCACCGGGTCGAACTGGCTGCCCGAGCAGCGCTCCAGCTCGGCGACCGCCTCGGAGACCGGCCGGCCGCGCCGGTAGGAGCGGGTGGAGGTCATCGAGTCGAAGGCGTCGGCGACCGAGATGATCCGGGCGAACTCGGGGATCTGCTCACCGGCCAGCCCCGCCGGGTAGCCGCGGCCGTCCATCCGCTCGTGGTGGTGCAGGATCCCGGCGTGCGCCTCGCCGAGGAAGGCGATCCCGCGCACCAGCTCGTACCCGTACACCGGGTGCACCTCGACGGCCCGGCGCTCCGCCTCGGTGAGGGGACCGTTTCTGCGCAGCAGTTCGGTGGCCACGCCGAGCTTGCCGACGTCGTGCAGGACGCCCGCGTACCGCAGGGTGCGCAGCCGCTCGGCCTCCATGCCCAGCTGATCGGCGATCAGCACCGCAGCCCGGCCGACCCGTTCGCTGTGGCCCCGGGTGTAGGCGTCCTTGATCTCCACCGCCTGGACGAGCGCCTGGACGGTCGCCTGGTGGGCGTCGCGCTCCCGGTGCCCCTGGGCGAACACCCACGCCGAGATGGACAGCGGCAGCAGGGCCAGCAGCGCCGCGAACGCGCCGTACGGTCCCTGCCACAGCACGGCGAGCATCAGCCCGCCCGCCGCGTGCACCAGCACCGGAACCCCCGGCACCCCCGGCGCGGCGGAGGCATCGCGCAGCAGCCCGGCCGGCCGCCGGCCCTCCGCCAGCACCCGCATGCCGCCCACCAGGGCGCCGTTGACCAGGCAGAACGCGCCGAGCGCGGCGAACGCGGGCAGCAGCGCGGCGGGGAACCGGGAGCCGAGCAGCAACTGCGGCCCGGCCAGCAGGTGGAACACCGCCGAAGCCGCGAAGGCGGACAGCGCGAGCTGCGCGCCGTTCCACACCTGGCGCCGCCGGCCCTCCGCCGCCGCCCCCGCCCCGAGCAGCGCCGCCGGGACGGCGACCAGCGCGGCGGCGGACGGCGGCAGCATCAGCACCCCGGCGAACAGCACCGGGAAGAACGCGTTGACCCCCGGCCGCACCGGCCTGCGGGCGCGCAGCGGCGGACGGCGCAGCAGCAGCCGCCCGAACCGCAGGCAGGGCGTCGACAGACCCTGGGCGAGCGACTCCCAGCAGCCGTGCAGGAAGGCCAGCAGCCCGACCTTCGGCCAGTCCACCGGGGCGCCCAGCCAGTGCGTCGCGTCCGCCGGAGCGGGCAACGGCAGCAACGGCAGCAGCGGCAGCAGGCAGCAGAGCGCCAGCACCGGCACGGCCACGAGGTAGCGCGCCGCCCCCGGCGGCAGGTCCGCGTCTGCCCTGTCGGTAGCGATGTCGACCTCCCCGCGTGCTGGCCCGCGCCGCCCTGGCCCGTTCAGTCCCGGCCCGCCCGCCGGACGCCCGGGCACGCCGAAGCGGCGGCGGACGGGCGGTGGTGAGCGTCCGTCAGGAGGATAGGACGCCGCTCCGGCACCGGGACGCGTGATCGCGCAATGCCGCTGCTGGCACACCGCCAACTCACTCGAACGAGTGAGGGCGAAGGACGGGCGGAGGGGACGCGGACACACGACGGCCCCGGAAGCATCCGCTCCCGGGGCCGCCCGCGTTCATGACCCGCCGTGCGCCGGACGGCGCACCCGTGCTCAGGTCCCGGCCGCCGCCTCCGCGGCCCGGCCCGGCCCGGCCGGCTCCCCGGCCGCCTCGGCGTGCACCTCGACCGTCGTCTCGACGGAGACCGCCACCGCCTCGCCCGTGCGCTGCCCGGCCCGGATCGAGTCGATCCTGGCCAGCACCTTGCCGCGCAGGTCCGCCGGGGTGTCGTCGCAGCCGCAGGAACGCTTGATCAGCGCCTTGATCGCCTGCTCCAGTCCGTACTGCTTCAGGCAGGGCGAGCACTCCTCGAAGTGCACGCGCAGCTTGACGTAGTCGCCCTCGGCCATCTCGTTGTCGAGGAATTCGTAGAGGTGGTCGAGGACCTCGCCACACTCGGTGTCGTGCGGATCGCCGCAGCTCATGAGCCCGAGCCCTTCGCTTCCTGCCCTGCCCCGCTACCGGCCGGGACCAGCCCGCGCTCGCGGGCGTAGTCCTCCAGCATGCCGCGCAACTGACGGCGGCCGCGGTGCAGCCGGGACATCACCGTACCGATGGGAGTACCCATGATGTCCGCGATCTCCTTGTACGCAAAGCCCTCTACGTCCGCGAGATAGACGGCGATGCGGAACTCCTCCGGGATGGCCTGGAGGGCGTCCTTCACATCGCTGTCCGGGAGGTGGTCCAGGGCCTGGGTCTCCGCCGAGCGCAGACCCGTCGACATGTGCGACTCGGCCCGGGCCAGCTGCCAGTCCTCGATCTCCTCGGCGGCGGTGCGCTGCGGCTCCCGCTGCTTCTTGCGGTACGAGTTGATGAAGGTGTTGGTGAGGATCCGGTACAGCCACGCCTTGAGGTTGGTGCCCTCGCGGAACTGGTGGAACGACGCGTACGCCTTCGCGAACGCCTCCTGCAGGAGGTCCTCCGCGTCGGCCGGGTTGCGGGTCATCCGCAGCGCGGCCGAGTACATCGGATCCAGGTAGCCCAGGGCGTCGCGCTCGAAGCGCTCCCGCCGGGCCTCCTCGGTCTCCTCCGCCGACACCCGGAAGGTGTCCTCACCGATCGCCTCGGCCAGCTCCTCACCGGTGAGCGCCTCGCCCACGGGCGGACCCTCCTCCGGGCCCCGGCCCGGCTCGGCCTCGTGCTCGGTCCCGACGACCGGACCCACCTCCTCGGCATGACGGACACGACCCACCGCGGGCCGCCCCGAAAGTGAGGATATCGGGCTGACGGGCTTCTCGCCCGCGACTAGCCACTCCGACCAGGAGGGAGCGAACGCCGACCCGGCCTCGCGCTCCTCCGGCCGCTCGGGGCACGCGATCGAACCCATCTGCCCTGCCTTCCACCGGGACTCCACCTGACGACCGTGTCAACCACGGCCGCCCCGCCCGCATTCCCGCTCCCCCGGGAGCGGCTCACACCACCCGCGACACCCAGTCCCCGACGGCCGAGACGATCATCTCCAGCAGCTCCGACTGCCCGGTTCCGGCCCGCTTCGGCACCTCGAACCCGTGGTTGCCGGCCGGCAGCGCCACCAGCTCGTGCGAGTCCGGCAGCTCCGGGAACTCCGCCGGACCGCCGAACGGGTCCTTCGGCCCCTGCACCACCAGCGTCGGCAGCCCCGAGCCGAGCAGTTCCCCGGCCCGGCTCTTCTCCGGCCGGCCCGGCGGGTGCAGCGGGAACGCCAGCGCCACCACCCCCACCGCCCCGCTCGCCGCCCCGGTCCGGCAGGCCACCCGCGCCCCGGCGCTGCGCCCGCCCACCACCAGCGGCAGGCCCGTCCCGGCCAGCCGTTCGGCCACCGGCACCCATCCCGCGTCCAGCGTCCCCGGCGCGGGCGCCACCTTCCGGCCCGCCACCCGCCAGGGCTGCTCCACCAGCGCCACCGACACGCCCCGGGCCGGCAGGGCGGCGGCCAGCGCCGCCAGGTCCCGCGCCTCGATCCCGCCGCCGGCGCCGTGCCCCAGCGCCAGTACCGCCCGCGGCGCGGCGGCCGGGTGCAGGGTGATCCGGGCGTCCCCGGCGGGCGTGGGCACCGGCTCCGTGGTCACGGGGGCGGGTTTCGCGGCGGTCACGGCTGCGGTCCTCTCAACACGGCCGCGGTCCCCGTCACCAGGGCCGGCGGCCAGAACGACTCGGAACGACTCAGACAACTCAGAACAGCGTGGTCTCGTACTCGACCTCGGTATGGGGCTCGGTCAGCCCGGGGTGGTCGTTGCGGACACTGCCGACGTCCGGCGACACCGGCGTCACCCGCAGCGCCCCCGGCGGCGGCGGTATCAGCAGCCGCCGCAGCTCCTCGGACCCGCTGTCGTCGAGCCCCGGGTCCAGCCACGCGTCGAACGACCCCGGGTCCAGGAACAGCGGCATCCGCTCGTGGATCGGCGCCAGCAGCTCCTCCGCCTCCGTCGTCACCACCGTGAACGTCACCAGCCAGCCCTCCGGGTGGTCGGAGGGCACCGCCCGGTTGCGCCAGAACTCGTACAGGCCCGCCAGCGCCAGCGGCGCGCCGTCCGCCCGGGACACGAAGAACGGCTTCTTCCGTGCCTTCCCCCGCTCCCCCGGCACCGTCTGCCACTCGTAGTAGCCGTCCACCGGCAGCACGCACCGGCGCGCGGCGAACGCCTGCCGGTACGCCGGCTTCTCGTGCACCGTGTCCGCCCGCGCGTTGATCATCTTCACCGCCGTCTCCGGCGACCCGGCCCACTGCGGCACCAGCCCCCAGCGCAGCACCCGCAGCTGGCGCACCGGCCGCGCCGCCCCCTTCGCCTGCCGCTCCAGCACCACGAAGGCGCTCTGCGTCGGCGCGACGTTCCAGCTCGGGTCCAGCGTCTCGGCCGGATCCCACTGCTCGACACCGAACAGCTCGACGATGTCCTCGGGCCGGCTACTCGCGGCGAAGCGACCACACATGACCGTCAGCTTGCCACGCCCCGCCCGCCCCGGGCCCGCGTCCGCCCCAGAACCACCCGCCGCCGCCCCGCCGTCCTCCCCATGGCAGGCTGCCACCCCGGAAGGAACGGCCGGACCGAGGCGGAGGAGACGCATGGACGCCAGGACCCTCGACGAACTGTGGACCGCCGTCACCGGCACCCAGCCCGCCCCACCCGGCTGGCTCCCCCTCGCCACCGGCGCCGCCGCCCTGCTCACCGTCCTCGCCGGCCCGCTGTGGCGGATCGCCCGGGGCGCCATCACCATCGCCCACGAGGGCGGCCACGGCCTCGCCGCCCTCGCCACCCGCCGCAGGCTCGCCGGCATCCGGCTGCACTCCGACACCTCCGGCCTCACGCTGTCCTACGGCCGCTCCACCGGCCCCGGCTGGCTCCTGACCCTCGCCGCCGGCTACACCACCCCCGCCCTGCTCGGCCTCGGCTGCGCCGCCCTGCTCGCCGCCGGCCGCGTCACCCTGCTGCTGTGGCTCGCCATCGCCCTGCTGCTCGCCCTGCTGGTCCGGATCCGCAACGCCTACGGCTTCCTCTCCGTGCTGCTCACCGGCGGCGCCTTCTTCCTCGTCTCCTGGTTCGGCTCCCCCGACGTCCAGGCCGGCTTCGCCTACCTCGGCACCTGGTTCCTGCTCCTCGGCTCCGTCCGCCCGGTCCTCGAACTCCAGCGCCAGCGCCACCACGGCCAGGGCCACGGCTCCGACGCGGACCAGCTCGCCCGCCTCACCGGCGTCCCCGGCCTCGCCTGGACCGTCCTCTTCCTCATCACCGCCCTCGCCGCCCTCGCCCTCGGCGCGAGCTGGCTGCTGCACCCCCTCTGACCGCCCCGCGCGCCGCCGCACCCCGCCCCGGGCCCCGGCGTCGGAGGCGAACGGGCGGGCCCCACCACGGCCCCTAGACTTGGGCCCATGACCGAGACCCTGTGGCCCGCCCCCGTCGCGACCACCCCCGTGGACGCCACCGTCACCATCCCCGGCTCCAAGTCGGTCACCAACCGGGCCCTGCTGCTGGCGGCACTCGCCGACGGCCCCGGCTGGGTGCGCCGCCCGCTGCGCAGCCGCGACTCCCAGCTGATGGCCGACGGCCTGCGCGCGCTCGGCGTCACCATCGAGGAGCAGGTCAACAACGACACCGGCGGCACCGGCGGCGGCGAGGCCTGGCGGGTCATCCCCGCCCCCGCGCTGCGCGGCCCCGCCTCGGTCGACGTCGGCAACGCCGGCACGGTCATGCGCTTCCTGCCCCCGCTCGCCGTCCTCGCCGACGGCCCGGTCCACTTCGACGGCGACCCGCGCAGCCACGAGCGCCCCCAGCACGGCGTGATCGACGCGCTGCGCGTGCTCGGCGCCCGGATCGAGGACGGCGGCCGCGGCACCTTCCCGCTCACCGTGCACGGCACCGGCGCGCTGGACGGCGGCACCGTCGAACTCGACGCCTCCGCCTCCTCCCAGTTCGTCTCCGCCCTGCTGCTGTCCGGCGCCCGCTACAACAACGGCGTCGAGGTCCGGCACGTCGGCGGCCCGGTCCCCTCGCTGCCGCACATCCGGATGACCGTCGACATGCTGCGGCTGGCCGGCGTCCAGGTCGACGCCCCCGGGGACGGCGGCGAGAAGGACGTCTGGCGGGTCACCCCCGGCGCCCTGCTCGGCCGCGACCTGGTCGTCGAGCCCGACCTCTCCAACGCCGCGCCGTTCTTCGCCGCCGCCCTGGTCACCGGCGGCCAGGTCACCGTCCGCGACTGGCCCAAGCACACCACCCAGCCCGGCGACCAGCTGCGCGACCTCTACACCCGGATGGGCGGCGACTGCGCGTTCACCGACGAGGGCCTGCGCTTCACCGGCACCGGCCGCGTCCACGGCATCGAGGCCGACCTGCACGACGTCGGCGAGCTCACCCCGGTGATCGCCGCGGTCGCCGCCCTCGCCGACTCCGAGTCCCACCTCTACGGCATCGCCCACCTGCGGCTGCACGAGACCGACCGGCTGGCCGCCCTCGCCAAGGAGATCAACGGCCTCGGCGGCGACGTCAGCGAGACCGAGGACGGCCTGCGGATCCGCCCGCGCAAGCTGACCGGCGGCGTCTTCCACACCTACGAGGACCACCGCCTGGCCACCGCCGCCGCGGTGATCGGCCTCGCCGTGCCCGGCGTCCAGGTGGAGAACGTGGCCACCACCGCCAAGACGCTGCCGGACTTCCCCGCCATGTGGGACGAGCTGCTCGCCGGCCCGGTGGCGGGCGGCTGAGCGGAGGACTGGGCACATGCGCCGCTACGGCAAGGACGCCGACGAGGACGACATCCGCAACCGCCCCGCGCGCCGGGGCTCCCGGCCGCGGACCCGGATCCGGCCCAAGCACGAGGACGCCGCCGAGGCGATGGTGCTCACCATCGACCGCGGCCGGCTGACCTGCCTGATCGACCCGGGGACGAAGCAGGAGCACGAGGTCGTCGCCATGAAGGCCCGCGAGCTGGGCCGCAAGGGCGTGGTCGTCGGCGACACCGTCTCCCTGGTCGGCGACCTCTCCGGGGACACCGACACCCTGGCCCGGATCGTCCGGGTCGAGGAGCGCACCTCGGTGCTGCGGCGCACCGCGGACGACGACGACCCCTACGAGCGGATCGTCGTCGCCAACGCCGAGCAGCTCGCCATCGTCACCGCACTGGCCGACCCGGAGCCCCGGCCCCGGCTGATCGACCGCTGTCTGGTCGCCGCCTACGACGCCGGCATGGAGCCGCTGCTCGTCCTCACCAAGTCCGATCTGGCCCCGGCCGAGCCGCTGCTGGAGTCCTACGCCCCGCTCGGCATCCAGTACGTCGTCACCCGCCGCGACGAGCTGGAGACCGCCGGCGCCGAGGCCGTCCGCGAGCACCTGCGCGGCCTGCGCACCGTGTTCATCGGCCACTCCGGCGTCGGCAAGACCACCCTGGTCAACGCCCTCGTCCCGGAGCGGCAGCGGACCACCGGCCGGGTCAACGCCGTCACCGGCCGCGGCCGGCACACCACCGTCTCCGCGCTCGCGCTGCGCCTGCCGCCGCCCCCCGGCGCCAAGCCCGGCTCGAAGAAGGCGCTGGACGCGGGCTGGGTGATCGACACGCCCGGCTTCCGCTCCTTCGGCCTGTCGCACATCGACCCGTCCCGGGTCATCCACGCCTTCCCGGACCTGGAGCCCGGCACCGCGGACTGCCCGCGCGCGTGCGGCCACGACGAGCCGGACTGCGCGCTGGACGCCTGGGTGGCCGACGGGCACGCCGACCCCGCCCGGCTCTACTCGCTGCGCCGTCTGCTGGCCAGCAAGGAGGCCCGCGAGGGCGACTGACGGCCGGCGCCGGGCCGGTTTGGGCGTTCGAGGTGTCGAAGCGCCCTGTCGTGGTGATCATAGGAAAGTCGGGCCGGATCACGGCCCGGCCCGCCGACCGACTCGCCGACCGACAGGGAGAGCACGCGATGGCATGGGCCCTGGTGATCCTGGCCGGCCTGCTGGAGACCGGCTTCGCGATCAACCTCAAGCTCAGCGAGGGCTTCACCAAGCTCTGGCCCACCATCAGCTTCTGCGTCTTCGCCCTCGGCAGCTTCGGCCTGCTGACCCTCTCCCTGAAGACGCTCCCGGTCGGCCCCGCCTACGCGGTGTGGACCGGCATCGGCGCGGCCGGCACCGCGATCTACGGCATGCTCTTCCTCGACGAGACCAGCTCGGTGCTCAAGCTCGTCTCGATCTCCCTGGTCATCGCCGGAGTCATCGGCCTCCAGCTCAGCGGATCCGCTCATTAGCCGCCCGCCCGCCTCCGGGGCGGGGCGGGGGGCTCGCTCGGCCGCCCGGATCGTGTGCCGCGGGGCGGCCCCGCGCTAGGGTTTCGACCATGGCCGACTACCACGACGACCTCCGACTCGCCCATGTCCTCGCCGACTCGGCCGACTCGGTCACCCTGGAGCGCTTCCGCGCGCTCGACCTGCGGGTCGAGACCAAGCCCGACCTGACCCCGGTCAGCGACGCCGACAAGGCCGCCGAGGAGCTGGTGCGCGGCATCCTGCAGCGGGCCCGCCCGCGCGACGCGGTGCTCGGCGAGGAGTTCGGCCTCCAGGGCTCCGGCCCGCGCCGCTGGGTGATCGACCCGATCGACGGCACCAAGAACTACATCCGCGGCGTCCCGGTCTGGGCCACCCTGATCGCGCTGCTGGAGGACGGCCCGGACGGCGTGGAGCGCCCCGTCGTCGGCATCGTCTCCGCCCCCGCGCTGAACCGCCGCTGGTGGGCCGCCAAGGACCTCGGCGCGTTCGCCGGCCGCAGCCTCGCCAAGGCGTCCCGGATCCACGTCTCCGGCGTCTCGCGGATCGAGGACGCGTCCTTCTCCTACTCCTCGCTCACCGGCTGGGAGGAGCGCGGGCGCCTCGACCCGTTCCTCGACCTCACCCGGGCCTGCTGGCGCACCCGCGCCTACGGCGACTTCTGGTCCTACATGATGGTCGCCGAGGGCGCGGTGGACATCGCCGCCGAGCCGGAGCTGTCGCTGTGGGACATGGCGGCGAACTGCGTCATCGTCGAGGAGGCCGGCGGCCGCTTCACCGGCCTGGACGGCGTCCCCGGCCCGGGCGGCGCCGACGCCGTCGCCTCCAACGGCCTGCTGCACGAGGAGGCGCTGCGCCGCCTGAGCGTCTGATCCTTCCCTAGACCTGTATGGAGACTCTTCCAACAGTCCCCGTCACGTGGTGCGGGCCCCGGGTGCCGGTTCTCCGGCGGCACCCGGGGCCCGCTGCTCGGCGGGTCCCCTCACCGGGCCCCGCGTCACGGTGCGTCAGCGCTGCTTGCGCAGCTCCCGCACCGCGTTCTCCAGCCGCCGGCCGAAGTCGGCGTCGGCCTTGCGGAAGTTGTCCACCGCCCGCTCGACGATGTCCTCGCGGTCGGAGGAGACCTTGGCGATGAAGCCGGACAGGTTGCCTATCAGCCGCTGCTTCTCGTCCTCGCCCATCAGCCGGTAGAGGTCGCCGGCCTGCACGAAGTCGTTGTCCTCGGCGTGCGAGGGCGCCTCGTGGGTGCCGGTGACGCCGTCGACCGCGGTCGGCGCCCACAGCGGACGGCCGGTCTGCACCGGGCCGCCGAAGCTGTTCGGCTCGTAGTTCTTGCGGCGCCCGTGACGGCCGTCGTACAGGTGGCCGTCCCGGTGGTTGTGGAGCGCCTCGGTGGCGTGCGGGCGGTTGACCGGCAGGTGGTCGGCGTTGATGCCGACGCGGTAGCGGTGGGCGTCCGCGTAGGCGAACAGCCGGCCCTGCAGCATCTTGTCCGGGGACGGGCCGATGCCGGGCACGAAGTGCGACGGCGAGAAGATCGACTGCTCGACCTCGGCGAAGACGTTGTCGGGGTTGCGGTTCAGCTCCAGCCTGCCGAACTCGACCAGCGGGTAGTCCGCGTGCGGCCAGACCTTGGTGAGGTCGAACGGGTTGAAGCGGTAGTCCGCCGCGTCGGCGGCCGGCATGATCTGGACGCTGACCGTCCAGCTCGGGAACTCGCCGCGCTCGATCGACTCGCGCAGGTCGCGCTGGTGGCTGTCCGGGTCCTCGCCGGCCAGCTTGTTGGCCTCGCCCTGGGTGAGGTTCCTGATCCCCTGGTCGGTCTTGAAGTGGTACTTCACCCAGAAGTACTCGCCGGCCTCGTTCTGCCACTGGTAGGTGTGCGAGCCGAAGCCGTCCATGTGCCGGTAGGACGCCGGGATGCCGCGGTCGCCGAACAGCCAGGTCACCTGGTGGGTGGCCTCGGGCGACAGGCCCCAGAAGTCCCAGACGTTGTCCGCCTCCTGCGAGCCGGTGTACGGGTCCCGCTTCTGGGTGTGGATGAAGTCCGGGAACTTGCTGGCGTCCTTGATGAAGAACACCGGGGTGTTGTTGCCGACGAGGTCGTAGTTGCCCTCCTCGGTGTAGAACTTCAGCGCGAAGCCGCGCGGGTCGCGCACCGCGTCCGCCGCGCCGAGGTTGCCGGCCACGGTCGAGAAGCGCAGGAAGGTCTCGGTCTGCTTGCCGACCTCGGAGAGGAAGGCCGCCCGGGTGTACGCGGTGACGTCCGCGGTCACCGTGAAGGTGCCGTAGGCGCCGGCGCCGCGGGCGTGCACCACGCGCTCCGGGATGCGCTCGCGGTTGAAGTGCGCGAGCTTCTCGAACAGCTGCTGGTCCTGGATCAGCGCCGGTCCGCCGACACCGGCGGTCTCGGTGTTCTGGTTGTCGGCGACAGGGGCACCCGCCTCCGTGGTGAGGGTGGGGCGCAGCTCGTCCTGGGTAGTCATGTGAGGGGGCCTCCGCGTGATCCGGTCGTGACGAACCGATCCTAACTTGGACTTTGTCTAAGTCAACACTGGAACCAGACTCGGAGTGTCACTTACCCTGAGTCCATGAGTGACCTGCTGGAGAGACTTCGCGGACGTGGATGGCGGCTGACCTCGCAGCGCCGGGTCGTGGCCGAGGTCCTCGACGGCGAGCACGTCCACCTGACCGCCGACGAGGTGCACGCCCGCGCGGTCGAGCGGCTGCCCGAGATCAGCCGCGCCACCGTCTACAACACCCTCGGCGAACTCGTCGGCCTGGGCGAGGTGCTGGAGGTCGCCACCGACGGCCGCGCCAAGCGTTACGACCCCAACGCGCACCACGCGCACCAGCACCTGGTCTGCTACGGCTGCGGCGCCATCCGCGACGTGCACCCCCAGGGCGACCCGCTGGCCGCTCTGCCCGCCTCCGAGCGGTTCGGCTTCACCCTCTCCGGCGCCGAGATCACCTACCGCGGCCTGTGCCCGGACTGTTCCACCGGCTCCTGACGCCCGACCGCGCGCGGGCGCGAAGCCCCGCCGCGCGCCCCGCTACGCGCCTCACAGCGTGCCCCGCTACGCGCTCAGCTCCGCGTGCAGCGCGCCCAGCAGCCGGCCCGCGCGCTCGGCGACCTCCGCCGGACCGTAGTCGGCGGCGCGGCGGCACCAGCCCTCGGCCTGCACCGGCTCGCCCCGGCGCAGCGCCAGCAGCGCCAGCCGCAGCGCCGCCCGCCCGTGCCCGGCGTCCGCCGCCCGGGTGTACCAGAGCATCGCCTCGGCCTCGCTGTCCTGCCGGGCCAGCAGCAGCCCCAGGTTGAACGCCGCGCTGCGGCTGCCCGCCTCGGCCGCCCGCCGGTACCAGCTCTCGGCGATCTCCAGCGCCCCCCGCTCGGCCGCCCGCACCCCCATCCGCACCTGCGCCCGGCGGTGCCCGGCGTCCGCCGCCACCGCGTACCAGTGCTCGGCCTCCGTGTCCGCGTCCCCGCGCCGGTCCAGCACCGACGCCAGCCGGAACGCGCCCTCCACCGAACCGCCCGCCGCCGCCTGCCGGTAGCGCTCCAGGGCGCCCGACGCGTTGCCGCGCTGCTCCTGCACCACCGCCAGCTGCAGCGCCGCCTCGCCGTGCCCCTCCGCGGCGGCGCGCGCGTACCACTCCTGCGCCTGCCGGTGTTCGCCGCGACCGGCGTGCAGCACGCCCAGGTTGAACGCGCCGTCCACGCTGCCCGCCTCGGCGGCCTTGGAGAACCAGGGCGCGGCGCCCGACTCGTCGCCGCGCTGCAGCAGCACCACGGCCAGCGCGTTGCACGCCTCCCGGTGCCCGGCGTACGCGGCCCGGCGGTACCACTGCTCGGCCTGCTGGTCGCGGCCCGCGCCGGCGCACAGCAGGCCCAGGTTGAACGCGCCGTTCTGGTCGCCGGCCTCCAGCGCGCCGCGGTACCAGCGCTCGGCCTCGGCGGCCTCGCCGCGCGAGGCGTGCAGCGCGCCCAGTGCGTTGGCCGCGTTGCCGTCGCCCGCCTCGGCGGCCTCCTGCCACCACTCGGCGGCCGCGGCGAGGTCCCCGCCGTCGCGCAGCAGGTAGCCGAGCGCGCAGGCGGCCCGCGGCTCGCCGTTCTGCGCGGACTGGCGGTACCAGCGGGCGGCCTCGTCCAGCAGCGCCTGCTCGCCGCCGGCCCGGTCCTCCAGCAGCACGCCCAGGCGCAGCGCGGCGCGGGCGTGGCTGCGGGCGGCCGCGATCCGGTACCAGGCCTCGGCGGTCTCCTTGTCTCCGGCGGCCTCGCGCATCCGGGCCAGCCGGTAGGCGGCCTCCCGGTGCCCGGCGTCGGCGGACACCTTGAACCAGCGCTCGGCGCGCACGTCCCGGCGGTGCTCCATGAGGTCGCCCAGCGCGTAGGCGCCCAGCGGGTGGCCGTGGTCGGCGGCGAAGTGCAGCCAGTACTCGGCGGCCTCCTCCTCGCCCTGGTCGCGCAGTTGCAGGCCGAGCGCGTGGGCGGCGGGCGCGCTGCCGG
>NZ_BAAAKJ010000193.1:31238-33008 GCF_039527695.1 Kitasatospora putterlickiae | reverse complement strand
GCCGAGCCGGCCGGCCCGCCCGTCCGGGGCGCGGAGAGCCGGGCGGCCCGTGCGAGCAGGCGGCGGGCGGACGGCTCCCGTTGGTAGGGGCGCAGCCCCGCCCGCAAAGCGCGCAGGGCCGAGTCGCCACGGGCCGACGAGATCAGCGGGTAGTCGTCGAGGAACCCCTCCCAGGTGGTGCAGGCGAGTTCGAGGTGGCCCTGGCCGAGCTGGAGCTCGGCGAGCCGCGCGGTGGTCAGCATCCGGGCCCGGCGTTCCTCGGGGTGCCGATGACGCAGCGACACGGCCAGGGCCCCGCACGCCCCGGGAATGTCCCGTACCGCTGCCAGCACCTCGGCCTGCTGGTGCGCGAAGGCGGCCGGGTGGTACCCACCGAGCACCGAGACGGCCGCCTCATTGCGGTCCAGCAGCCGCTGCACCCGGCCCAGCTTGGCGAACGCCTCCTGCCGCATCCCCACACCGGCCAGCGCCACCGCCTCCTGCCCCGTGACGAAGGCGGCGAACTGCGGCTGGACACCGGAGATCTCCCGGCCCGCGCCCTCGGCGAACTGCAGCGCCAGCTTCGGGTGCCCCACGTAGTGGGCCTGGACGCTCATCTGGCGCAACGTCATCGAGTACCGCTGCCGATCGCCGATGCCGGAGGACAGCTGAGCCGCCGTCCGGTAGTACGCCTGGGCCGCCCCGTGCAGGTTGTCGTCGAAGCACATCGTTCCCGCGAGGTAGGCGAGATCCGCGCTCGCCTGGCGAAATCTCTGCGCGATGGAGGGGGTCGCCGAGCATTCGAGGGACGGTGCTATCTCGGTCGACAGATGGGCCGCCAGGGCCGGCCGGAGCCGGGCCCCTCCGAAGATCAGGTCCGATTTCGCGAACAGCACCACCATCAATTCGGCGGCCTTGGCGTGACCGATTCCGATCCTCCCGGACCTCGGTTCCGCACCCGTCGCCTGTTTCGGAAGTGACAGTTCGGACGTGAGTGAATACGGAAGTCGTTGTAGGGCCCTCAGGGCGGTCGGGGTGTCCTCGGCGAGTTCGCGCAACCGATCCTGCGGGCTTGCCGCGGGAGGAGTGTCGACCGCTTCCGCGAACCCGGCCTGAGCGGGGTGGATCGTGCGGCCGAGGGCCCGGGAAAGGACCTGGCAGATCAGCACGCAGACCTGTTCGCGGGGGCGCGTCCCGGCCAGCCAGTGGGCTACGGCGGTGCGATCGTAATGGATCGCCAGTGCCGTTCTCGCGCCTTCGGAATTGACCATGTTCGCCAGTTCCTGACCGGTCCATCCGGTTTCGTCGAGAAGCGCGCGGAGTTTCAGATTGGGTGTTCTTCGGGCGTGCAAGCCAACCCCCCAGCGCCGGCCGCAGGCCGATGGAGTGCCAGATTCAACGCCCGGTGGACATTCAACAGACAGGGACGGCCCCAGGGGTACCGAAGCACCGAACGGACGGGCGTACTGACACTGTGAGCGCTGACGGCCCGCCCTGGCAAGTACGGCGGCCCGGTCAAGGGACGCGCTCCGGTGAGGACGAAGAGGAGTGGCGATGACCGACGTGACGACCGGCCCGGAAGGAGGCCGTGCCGAACACCTCCTGGAGCAGGCCCGACATGCCGTCGACGCGCTGCTGGCGGCCTCCTTCCAGGAGATGCCCGCACGGATGGGGCTCGTCTGCGGCTACCAGCTCGGCTGGTGGCACACCGGCGGGACGGGCCGCGTCGGCGGGGCAGGGAAGGCGTTGCGCCCGGCGCTCGTCCTGGCGGCGGCGCGGGCCTCGGGCGGC
>NZ_BAAAKJ010000193.1:26451-31223 GCF_039527695.1 Kitasatospora putterlickiae | reverse complement strand
GCCGCGATCCCGGCCGCGGCGGCGGTCGAACTGGTCCACAACTTCTCGCTCCTGCACGACGACGTCATGGACCGGGACGAGACCCGCCGGCACCGCCCGACCGCCTGGAAGGTGTTCGGCACCACCGACGCGATCCTGGCCGGCGACGCCATGCTCGCCCGCGCCCCGCACGTTCTGGCGCAGCACGACAGCCCGTCGTTGGCCGAGTCGGTGCGCCGCATCGGATCCTGCGTCACGCAGTTGTGCGAGGGGCAGCATCTGGACTGCGCCTTCGAACAGCGCGCCGACGTGACCATCGCCGAATGCCTGCGGATGGCGGAGGGCAAGACCGGTGCCCTGCTGGGGCTGGCCTGCGCGCTCGGCGCGCTGACCGCCGGTGCCCCGGTGGGCGTCGTGCTCGCCATGGACTCCTTCGGCCGGGAGCTGGGCCTGGCGTTCCAGTTGATCGACGACCTGCTCGGGATCTGGGGCGACGAGGCCGTCACCGGAAAGCCCGTCGGGGCCGATCTGCGGGCCCGGAAGAAGTCCCTGCCGGTGGTCGCCGCGCTGGCCCGCGCGAGCGGGCCGGCCGACCGGCTGCGCGAGATCTACGGCCTGCGTCACGCGATGACCGCGGCGGAAGTGGCGGAAGCCACCGCCCTGGTCGAGCAGGCGGGTGGCCGCGCCTGGGCGGAGGAACAGGCCGCCAAGTACACCGTGTCGGCCCTGGACATCCTGGACCGCTCACTGCTGCCCGGCAGCGACAGCGAGGCGTTGCGGACTCTGGCGGCCCTGATCACTCGGAGGAAGCTGTGACCGACCCCGTGGTCCCACCGCGGTCGCGGACCGTCCTGCTGGCCGCCCCCCGGTCGTTCTGCGCGGGGGTGGAGCGCGCCATCGACGCGGTGGAGCGGCTGCTGGACGCGCCCGGGCGTACCGAGCCCGTCTACGTCCGCAAGCAGATCGTCCACAACGCCCATGTGGTGGCCGATCTCGCCCGGCGCGGCGCCGTCTTCGTCGATGAACTCGACGCCGTGCCGGAGGGGGCCACCGTGGTGTTCTCCGCCCACGGCGTGGCTCCCTCGGTTCGCGACCACGCGGCCCGGCGGAGGCTGGCCGTCGTGGACGCGACCTGCCCCTTGGTGGCCAAGGTGCACGCGGAGGCGCGCCGCTTCGCCGCGCGCGGTGACACCGTTCTGCTGATCGGCCACGCCGGGCACGAGGAGGTCGAGGGCACACTCGGCGAGGCGCCGGACGCCACCGTCCTCGTCGAGTCCGCCGACCAGGTCGCCGCGCTGGAGGTCGCGGACGGCTCCCGGGTCTCCTACCTCACCCAGACCACCCTCGCGCTCGACGAGACCGCCGCGGTCGTCCAGGCCCTGCACACCCGCTTCCCCCTGCTCCAGGCGCCGCCGGGCGACGACATCTGCTACGCCACGACGAACCGTCAGCTCGCGGTCGAGGCGGTGGCCGAACGGGCCGACCTCGTCCTGGTGGTCGGCTCGGGGAACTCATCCAACTCCGTGCGGATGGTCGAGGTGGTCCGCCGCCGCGGTACCCCCGCCCACCTGATCGACGACGCCGCGGGGATCGACCCGGCGTGGATCGCCAGGGCCGGCGTCATCGGCCTGTCCGCGGGCGCCTCGGCGCCCCCGTCCCTGGTCGCCGGCGTGATCGAGGCCCTCGCCGCCTTCGGTCCGCTCACGGTCGAGGAGCACACCACCGCCGTCGAGGACGTCGTCTTCGCGCCGCCCTCGCCGGTGAGGGAGCGCCCGTGAACGCCCCCTCGTCCCCCCCTCCCAACGACCCTGCCCCGGACGGGCGGCCACCGGACCTGCTGCGCGACCTGTCCGGGCCGGAGGACCTCAAGGCGCTGGCGGACGAGAGCCTGCCCGCCCTGGCCGAGCAGATCCGCGCCCACCTGATCGACAAGGTGAGCGCGGTGGGCGGCCACCTGGGTCCCAATCTCGGCGTGGTGGAACTGACCATAGCCCTGCACCGGGTCTTCTCCTCGCCGCGGGACACGCTGCTGTTCGACACCGGCCACCAGGCCTACGTCCACAAGATCCTGACCGGCCGGCAACACCGCTTCGACTCCCTGCGCCAGCCGGGCGGACTGTCCGGCTATCCGTCCCGCGCGGAATCCGCCCACGACGTGATCGAGAACAGCCACGCCTCGACCGCGCTCTCGTACGCCGACGGCGTCGCCAAGGCCCGCGCCCTCGGCGGAGCCGGCGACCGGGCGGTGGTGGCCGTCATCGGCGACGGCGCGCTCACCGGCGGCCTCGCGCTGGAGGCCCTCAACAACCTCGGGTCCGCCCCCCACCGCCCGGTCGTCGTCGTCCTCAACGACAACACGCGCTCCTACGCCGCGACCGCCGGTTCCATCCCCGCCCACCTGGCCGCCCTGCGCGACGGGACCGCCGGAGGCAACCTCTTCGAACAGCTCGGCTTCGCCTACCTCGGCCCCGTCGACGGCCACGACATCGGTGCGCTCCAGTCCGCACTGCGCCGGGCCCGCGCGACGGCGGGGCCGGTGGTCGTCCACGCGGTCACCCAGAAGGGCCGCGGCTATCCCCCGGCGCGGGCCGACCAGGCCGAGCGGATGCACGCCGTCGGCGTGCTGGACCCGCTCACCGGCCTCGCCCGCACCGCCGCCGGGCGGACCTGGACCGACGTCTTCGCCGACCACGTCACCGAACTCGGGGCGCGCCACCGCGACCTGGTCGCGATCACCGCCGCGATGCCCGGCCCCACCGGCCTGTCCCGGTTCGCGGCCCGCTTCCCGGACCGGTTCTTCGACGTCGGCATCGCCGAGCAGCACGCGGTGGCGAGCGCCGCGGGCCTCGCCACCTGCGGGGCCAAGGCACTGGTGGCCGTCTACTCGGTGTTCCTCAACCGCGCCTACGACCAGGTGCTCAGCGATGTCGCCCTCCACCGGCTGCCCGTCACCTTCGTCCTGGACCGGGCCGGTGTCACCGGCCCCGACGGCCCCAGCCACCACGGCATGTGGGACGTCCCCCTGCTGGCCTCCGTCCCCGGTATGCGGGTCGCGGTGCCCCGCGACGCGGCCCGGTTGGAGGAACTGCTCGGCGAGGCCGTCGACGACCGGGAGCACCCCACCGCGCTGCGCTTCCCCAAGGCCGCGGCGGGCCCCGACCTCGTGGCGCTCGCCCGGACGGGGCCGGTCGACATCCTCTTCCGGTCGACCGTCCACGAGGTGCTGATCGTCGCGGTCGGCCCGCTCGCCGCCGAATGCCTGGAAGCCGGCCGCTACCTCGCCGACACCGGCATCGGCGCCACCGTCGCCGACCCGCGCTGGGTCCTCCCCGTCCCCCGCGAACTCCTCGCCCTCGCCGCCCGGCACCGCCTCGTCGTCACCGTCGAGGACGGCATCCGCAACGGCGGCGTCGGTGCGGCCGTCGCCCGCTCCATCGCCGACACCGGCCTGCACGTCCCCGTCACCACCATGGGCCTGCCCACGGACTTCCTCGCGCACGGCGCCCGAGCCGACATCCTCGCCGCCGCCGGGCTGACGGCCAAGGGCATCGTGCACACCGTCCTGTGTGCCCGGGCCGACCGGCCCCACCCCCGCCCGTGAGCGGGCGGCCGTTGTCCCGCCTCCCCCGTCCACGCCAGTCCCGGCCCACGGAGCTGCCATGTCCTCGCCCCCTTCCCCTCCCCCGCGCCGCACGTCCCGCCGCATCCAGGTGGGCTCCGTGCCGGTCGGCGGCGGCGCCCCGATCTCGGTGCAGACCATGACCACCACCCTCACCGCCGACGTCGACGCCACCCTCCAGCAGATCGCCGCGATCACCGCCGCGGGGTGCGACATCGTCCGTGTCGCCGTCCCGTCCCAGGACGACGCCCGCGCCCTGCCCGAGATCGTCCGCAGGTCGCCCATCCCCGTCGTCGCCGACATCCACTTCCAGCCGCGCTACGTCTTCGCCGCCATCGACGCCGGCTGCGCGGCCGTTCGGGTCAACCCCGGCAACATCAGGGCGTTCGACGACAGGGTCCGGGACATCGCGCGGGCCGCGACCGCCGCCGGCGTCCCGATCCGCATCGGCGTCAACGCCGGCTCCCTCGACCACCGGCTGCTCGCCAAGCACGGCAAGGCCACCCCCGAGGCGCTGGTGGAATCCGCGCTGTGGGAGTGCTCGCTCTTCGAGGAGCACGGCTTCCGCGACATCAAGATCGCCGTGAAGCACCACGACCCGCGCATCGTGATCACCGCCAACCAGCTGCTCGCCGAGGCCTGCGACTACCCGCTGCACCTCGGCGTCACCGAGGCAGGACCCGAGCTCCAGGGCGCCGTCAAGTCCGCGGTCGCCTTCGGTGTCCTGCTCAACCAGGGCATCGGCGACACCATCCGGGTCTCCACCTCCGCCCCTCCCGTCGAGCAGGTCAAGGCGGGCAGCCACATCCTCCAGTCCCTCGGCCTGCGCCCGAGGAGGTTGGAGATCGTCTCCTGCCCGGGCTGCGGCCGCCTCCAGGTCGACATCCACCGCCTCAGCCGCCAGGTCGAGGCCGCCTTCGACGGCTTCCCCGTCCCCTTGCGGGTCGCGGTCATGGGCTGTGTCGTCAACGGTCCCGGCGAGTCCCGCGAGGCCGACCTCGGGGTCTCCTCAGGCAACGGAAAGGGCCAGATCTACGTCAGGGGCGAGATCGTCCGCACCGTCCCCGAGGCCCGCATCGTCGAAGCCCTCCTGGAGGAGGCCGCCCGCCTCGCCGACCGGGCCGCCGAGGCCGAAGCCGGCTCCGAACGCGGATCCGGTCGCGGCCCCCGGGCC
>NZ_BAAAKJ010000193.1:23609-26443 GCF_039527695.1 Kitasatospora putterlickiae | reverse complement strand
CTCGTCCTCTCCCCCTCGATGCCCAGGGAGAGGACGGGGGCCGGTCCGACGGCTGCGACGACCGGCCGCGCCCCGCTCCTGGCGACCGACTCCGTCCCCGCCGCTCAGGCCAGGCCGATCCGGCCGGCGGGGACGAGGTCGAGGAGGCCCGGCCCGCCCTCGTACGCGGACAGTCCGCCGTCGACGACGAGCACGTGGCCGGTGACGAACCTGGAGGCGTCGGAGGCCAGGAAGAGGGCCGGACCCGTGACGTCCTCGACCGCGCCCCAGCGGCGTGCCGGAACACTGTGGACGAGGGAGTCGGCGAGGCCCTCCACGGCCGCGAACGGCCCGGTGAGGTCCGTGGTGACCCAGCCGGGGGCGAGGGCGTTGACCCGGACCCCGCCCGCGGCCCACTCGGTCGCCAGGGTCCGGGTGAGCGAGATCATGGCGGCCTTCGACACCGCGTAGTGCGAGATCATCGGCACACCGTTGGTCCCGGCGACGGAGGCCATGTTGACGACCGAACCGCTGCCCTGCGCGAGCATCACCGGGCCGGCGGCCCGACAGACCTCCGCGGTGGCGTGGAAGTTGAGTCCGAGGGTGTCGCGCCAGTCCTCGCGGGTCAGTTCGAGGAACGGGCCGGCTGCGGCGATGGCGCCGGCGTTGTTCACCACGACGTCCAGGCGGCCCGCCCAGGCGGCGGCGTCGGCGACCACCCGCCCGGCCGCGCCCTCGGCCGCGATGTCGGCTTCCAGGACCAGCGCCTCCCCGCCCCGCCCGGCGATCTCCGCCGCCAGGGAGGCGAGGTCCTTGCCGCTGCGCGCCGTGAGCACGGTGCGGGCTCCCGCGGCGGCGAGGCCGAGCGCGACGGCCCTGCCGATGCCCCGGGACGCCCCGGTCACCAGAGCGACCCTGCCGGCGAGACTGAAGCTGTTCACCATGGTGCTGCCGTCCTTTGCCGTCCTGTCACCGGCCATCGGCCGGCTGCGAATGGGTGGTGGAGCCGTCCGCGGCCTGCCGGCCGAAGACGCCCGCTTCCTGCGAGATCTCGATGTCGGAGAGCCGACGGAGGGAGAAGGCGTTGAGCGCGAAGCTCCCGACGGCCGTGTCCCGCCCGGCCTGGCTCAGCACCACCTCGGCCGCCATCGGCACGCGGTCCGGCGCCGCGCTGCCCGCGACCCGGAGCTCGGCCGCCAACCGGGCGTCGGAGGGAAAGGTGAAGCGGCTGAAGGAGAACCGGCAGCCGTGCATGACACCGATCCACTCGCTGTCCTCCCTCCGCGGGAAGCAGCGGGGCACGGCGGCGGTGAGCAGTTGGATCATCGCCTCGATGATCAGCATGCCCGGGACGTGGCGCTGGCCGATGGTGTGGTCGAGGATCATCTCGGTGCCGTCGGGGACGGCGAGCGCGGCCTCGAAGGCCATGGCCCCGGTCGAGGTCAGGTGGTCCTCGGCATCCGTCCGCGACGGACGGGTGATCAGGACGTTGCGGGGGTCACGCTTGAGGACCCGGTCGGCCTCGACACCCACCTCCGGTTCCCCTTCCAGGAGCACCGCCCGCGCCAGCGGCGACCGCGCGAGCCTGACCGCGAGATCCGCCCAGTCCTGCGGCGAGACCCCGAAGCCGGGCCGCAGCCGCGCCGGGGCGGGCTCGGCGGCGAAGAGCTGCTCCACGGTCACCGTCGCGGAGTCCGAGCGCGAGTCGGCGAAAGCCGGCCCGACGACCCACCGCACGGGCGGTGGCGTCCGGTGCTCCGCCGGACCCGATGGCCGATCACCCACCTGTCAGCCTCCTGACGCGTAGAAGTGGACCCGTCGCGGGCTCGCTGTCGCCACGGCGGTGCGGGACCTCCATGCTCGGACCTCCGGCGCACCCGACGCCATCGCCTCAACTGGCTAGCCCCATCGGGCGGGTGGCGTTCGCGCGTGGAGCGGCGCGACACTCGAAGGACTCACCCGACCCCGGCCACCGGCCCAGGAGACGACGTGCCATCAGTGATCGGCCCGCTTCGCGACATGCTCTTCGACGGATACGACCCCGAGCTCAGTGAGGAACTGACCCTCCTGTTCGACGGTCTCGCGCGACGTAACCAGCCCGGCGTTCCCGCGACCGGCCCGGCCCGCCACCGCAAGGTGTACGCGGACCTCCGGTCCGCCGGCGCGGCCCTGGGCCCCGGAAGCGCACTGCTGTCCGACCCCCGCCGCCTGTTCGCCGCCGAGGCGTGGGTGGCGGCCGTCGATCCGACCCTCGCCGTGGCGATGTTCGTCCACTACTGCATGGCCGTCGGCGCCGTCGCACCGCTGCGCGGCACCGGTCGGGCCGTCGTGGACGAGGAACTGGCGAGACTCGACCGGCTGGAGAGCGTCGGCGTCATCCTGATCACCGAGGTCGGACACGGCAGCAGTCACGTCGCGCTGCGCACCGAAGCGGTCTGGGACCGGACGCGGCGATGCTTCTGGCTGAGCACTCCCGACGACTCCGCGCAGAAGTTCATGGCGGCCGTGTCGGCCGAGGGAGTCTCCAAGACGGGGGTGGTGTACGCGCGCGTGTTCGCCGAGGGGACCGACCACGGCGTCATGCCCTTCGTCGTTCCGCTGCGCGACCACACCGGCCCCACGCCCGGCGTCCGGGTCACCGCGCTGCCGGAGGTCCTGGGCGCACCGCTCGACTACTCGCTGGTCTCCTTCGACCGGGTGACGCTTCCGTTCGGCAGCGTCCTGGCCGAGGACGTGTCGGTCGGCCCCGACGGCGCGCTGGTCGATCCGCTGGGAGACGCCCAGGAGCGGCTGGTGCGGTCGATGCACACCGCGCCGGGAGCGTGGACCTCGGCGGCGACCATGGTGGGCGCCGC
>NZ_BAAAKJ010000193.1:12243-23598 GCF_039527695.1 Kitasatospora putterlickiae | reverse complement strand
CCCCCGTCTCCCTCACCTACGCGCGGCGGCGGCGGACGTCGGGGCGGCTCGCCCCGGGAGCGGCCGTGCTCGACTACCGCAACCAGCAGCAGGCCCTGCTGGAAGCCCTCGCGACGGCCTACGCCGTGACCGTGCTGGCGAACACGGCGGTCGCCGTCCGCAGCCGGGAGGCGGCGGGCGGTCCCTCGGTCCGGAGCACTCCGCCGTCCGGGCCGGACGTCGCGTCCTCCCCCTGGGTCGCGGTGAACCGCACCCTCTCGTTGATCAAGGCATCCGTCTCCTGGGAGGGCGCCGAGGCCATCGACGCCTGTGTGCGCGTCGGCGGCGCCCATGCGCAACTCGACGCCAACCGCCTCACGTCGTACTCCGCGCTCGCCCGGCTGTTCAACGCCGGCGGCGGCGACAGCGGGCTGATCGCCGTCGACGCGGCCCGCTCGCTGGCCGCCGAGGAACCGCGGCCGGAGCCTCCGGGCGGCGCGCCGGCCTGCCCGCCCGCCGACCTGCTTGATGTGCGCGGCTGGGTGGAGCTGGCCGAGGCGCGGGAGAACGCCCTGCAGAGGACCCTGCACGCGGAACTGGCCCAGGGGCCCGAGGCCGGCTCCGCGGAGTACTTCGCGTTCTGGAACGACCGCATCCCGGCGGGCCTGGAGCTGACGGCGGCACACACCCACCGGCTGACGCTGGAGGCCTTCTCCGACGCCGTCGACGGCCTGCCCGACCGTCGCGCCCGCGAAACCGTCGCCCCGCTGTGCGCGCTCTACGCGCTGCGCGCCCTCCGCGCGCACGCCGGCTGGTACGTGGCCCGGGGCTGGCTGGAACCGGCCGGACTCCACCGGCTCGCCGCACGGTTCAACCTCCTGTACGACTTGATCCTTCCCACGCTGCCGGACCTGATCGGGGCCTTCGCCGTTCCCCCGGCCGTGCTGGCGGCGCCGATGTCGACGCCCGGCTACGTGCGGGCGCTGAGCGCCGGACCGGCGCCCGGCGACGTCGACCGGTCCGACCTCCCGGCCTGCGTCATCTGCGAACAGCCGCGGGAACCGGAAGGCCACGTCTGCTTCATCGTCGCGTTCTGAGCCGCCGGACACCCCGAAGCCACCACCTCCGGAAAGAGGACACCACCGTGTCAGCAGGTCCCGTCCCCATCGGAGTCCTGGGCACCGGCACCTACCTGCCCCCGACCGTCGTCACCAACGAGGAGATCGCCGCGCTGACGGGCACGAGCGCCCGGTGGATCGAGGAACGCACCGGGATCAGACGGCGGCGCCGCGCCCTTCCTGGGCAGGCCTCCTCCGACCTGGCCGCCGCAGCGGTACAGGCCGCCCTGACCGACGCCCGCCTCGACGTCGGCGACCTGGACCTCGTCGTCCTGGCCACGTCCACGCCCGACGAACTCGGGCCCTCCACCGCCTGCCGGGTTCAGTCCCTGCTCGGCGCGGACCGGGCTGTGGCCTTCGACGTCTCGGCGGCCTGCTCGGGCTGGCTCTTCGGGGCCCGGGTGGCGGTCGACTGGCTGCGCGCCGAGACCGGCGCCCGGTACGCCGCCGTGGTCGGGGTCGAGACGTACTCCCCCTTCGTCGACGCCTCCGACCGGGCCACGGCCGTCCTGTTCGGCGACGGCGCCGCAGCCACCGTCCTCGGCCCGGTGGCAACCGGTGGGTTCGGCCGGATCCGGCTGGGATCCGACGGCACCCGCGCCGATCAGGTGCTGATCCCGGCCGGGGGGAGCCGGATCCCCGCCACCGGGCGGACCGTGGCCGGCAAGGACCACCGGATCCACATGCAGGGACGCCAGCTGGCCTCGTTCGTCAACGGGGTCTTCCCCTCGCTCATCGGGTCCGCCCTCGACGACGCCGCCCTGGGCTTGTCCGACATCGACCTGGTGGTGGCGCACCAGCCGAACCCCGCGATGCTGCGCGACGTTGCCCGGCGGTGCGGGGTGCTGCCCCGCCAGCTGGTTGTCGCCGGCCGGGACGTGGGGAACATCGGTGCCGCCTCCATGCCGTTCGCGCTCGCCCAGGCGGCCCGGGCCGGTCGCACGACTCCCGGCGCGCGTGTCCTCACCCTCGCCTTCGGCGCCGGTCTCACCTGGGGCAGCACCGTCCTCACCTGGGCGGCGCCGGCCGCCACCGCCCCCGGCGGCCCCGTCGCCGCACAGCGCCCGCTCGAAGCCCCGATCCCGAGGGCCACCCCATGACACGGCCCGCGGCTGTGATCGCCGGCCTGGGCAGTTGCCTGCCCTTGCGGAGGATCACCAACGCCGACCTCGTGCAGGAAGGCCTGAACACCTCCGATGAATGGATCCGGACCCGCACCGGAATCCGCGCCCGGTACCGCGTCGCCCCGGGAGTGGGCACTGCCGACCTCGCCGTCGCCGCGGGGCGGGCCGCGCTGCACTCGGCCGGCCGCACCACCGCGGCCTGCGTCCTGGTGGCGACCACCACTCCCGACCGGCCCTGCCCGGCCACCGCCCCCGAGGTCGCCGCCCGCCTCGGGCTGTCCGGCACTCCCGCGTTCGACCTCGCCGCGGTCTGCTCGGGTTTTCTCTACGCGGCTCAGGTGGCCTCCGCGCTGCTGACCTCCGGCACCTTCGACAGCGCCCTGGTGGTCGGCGCCGAGACCTACTCCGCCATCGTCGACCCACAGGACCGCGACACTGCGGTCATCTTCGGTGACGGAGCCGGCGCCGTCCTCCTCGAACGGGGCACCACCGCGGACCCTGGTGCCTTCATCCGGTTCGACCTCGGCAGCGACGGCACGCACAGTGACCTCATCGAGATCCCATCCGGCGGATCACGCAGACCGCGCCGCCACGGCGACACATCGGAGGCGGACCACTTCTTCCGGATGCGCGGGCGCGAGGTCTACGGGCAGGCGGTGCTGCGGATGACGGCCTCCGCCCGCACCGTCCTCTCCCGTGCCCAATGGCCCGCCGCCACCGTGGAGGCGTTCATCGGGCACCAGGCGAACCAGCGCATCCTCGACGCCGTCGCCCAACGGCTGCTGCTGCCACCCGAGCGCTGCCACGGAAACCTACGACACGTCGGCAACACCGCCGCCGCGTCGATCCCCCTCGCCATGGCCGACGCGGCCGCCTGCCACCTGGTCGGACCCGGCGCGCGCACCCTGCTCACCGCCTTCGGCGGCGGCCTCACCTGGGGATCCGCCGCCCTGACCTGGCCCGCTGCCACCGCGTTCCACCTCCCGCCGGAACCACGCCCGCCCCAAGGAGAGCAGCATGAGTGACATCCGCGACCACCTCGTCGCCCTGCTCGGCGACACCTTCGAGGTGGACCCGGCCACCATCCGCCCCGACGCCACACTGAGCGAGCTCGGACTCGACTCCCTCGGGGTGGCGGAGCTCCTCGTCGTACTCCAGGAGCGGTGGGGCGTCCCGCTCGACGAGGGTCTTGGCGGAGACGACCTCACCGTCGAGAGCCTGACCGCAGTCGTGACCGAGCTCCGGGCCGACACGTGATCACGCCCGCCCACCCACCGATCGCCATCACCGGCATCGGGCTGGTCACCCCCGCCGGAATCGGCCGCGAGGCCACCTGGGAACGGGTGTGCTCGGGAATTCCCACCGCGGCCCGAGACCCCGCCCTCACCGGCCTGCCCGTCGACCTCGCCTGCCGCGTCCCCGACTTCGAGCCGGCCCGACACCTTCCCGGCGTCACTGTGCGCCACCTCGACCGCTACAGCCAGTTCGCCCTGCTGGCCGCGCGTGAGGCCGTCGCCGACGCCGGACTCGACCCCGCCACCTGGGACGGCGACCGGACAGCCGTGGTCATCGGCAGCGCCGCCGGCGGCGTCGCCACTCTGGAGCACCAGCACTCCCGGCTCCTCGAACTGGGCCCGGCCCTGGTGTCCCCGCTCACCATGCCGATGTTCCTGCCCAACATGGCGGCCGGGTACCTGGCCATCGACCTCAACGCCCACGGTCCCGTCGTCCACACCAGCACGGCCTGCGCCTCCGGAGCCACCGCGATCGCAGCCGCCGCGGACCTCCTCCGGACAGGCGCCTGCGACGTCGTGGTCTCCGGCGGTGCCGACGCCATGATCACCCCGCTCTGCGCGGCCGCCTTCCACCGCCTGGGAGCGCTGTCCCGGCGCACCGACGACCCGGCCTCCGCCTCACGCCCCTTCGACGCCGACCGGGACGGCTTCGTGCTGGCGGAAGGAGCGGGCGTCCTCGTCCTCGAACGGGAGGCGGACGCCCGGCGGCGCGCGGCCGCCCCGTACGCACTGCTGGTGGGCCACGGCGCTTCCTCCGATGCCCACCACCTGGTCAGGCCCGACCGCTCGGGGGCCGGAATCACCCGCGCCCTGCTCACGGCGCTCGCGGACGCGGACGTCCGGTCCGAGGAGGTCGACCACGTCAACGCCCACGGAACCGGCACGCCCCTGAACGACATCACCGAAGCCCGGGTGCTGGCCCGCGTACTCGGGCAGCGCGGCGCGGTCACGTCCACCAAGGGCGTGACCGGCCATCTGATGGGCGCCGCCGGAGCGGTCGAAGCAGCGCTCACCGCGCTGACGCTCAGCCACCAGTTGATCCCACCGACGGCGAACCTCCATCGCCTCCAACCGGGCATCGCCGTCGACATCGTCGCCCGGCACGCCCGCAGCACCCGACTCCGCTTCGCCGTCAGCACGTCGCTCGGATTCGGCGGCCACAACGCCGCGCTGGTACTGCGGGCGGCATGACCCGCTCCGGTGCCCGCGCCGCGGCAGCCTCCGGTCCGGGCACCGGTCCGGTTGCCACGTGGCTCAACTCGCGGAACCGTCCCGTTCCTCGGCCCGAAGCCGCAGTCCCGTGCCAGGGGCCGTGGCCGAACCCGTGCCGGACGACTGCCGCACGACCGCGACAGCCGCACCCGCCCGGGTCGCGACCCCCAGCTTGCGGTAGATCACCCGGAGGTGGGCCTTCACGGTGTTCTCGGACAGCGAGAGCCGCCGAGCGATCACCCTGTTGGAGTGCCCCTCGGCCAGCAGCCTGGCAACCCTCATCTCCTGCGGCGAGAGCCGCGCCTCGCGCTTCGCCGCGCATGCCGGCGCCGAACACGCCTCCAGCTGCCCGGAGATCCGGGCCAGCACTCCGGACATCTCGGTCAGTGTGGCGTCCAAAGAGATCAGCAACGGTAGGAGGTCGTCACTTCGGCTCCGGGCCTCGTGATCCGGTGTCGTACTCACTTCTGTCCCCTCATCCGCAGCAGTCATTCCGCCACCGCCCCGGCCCGGTCAACGCTCTGGCCGCGCTCCGTTCCTCCATGTGAATGGCTCCCTCTTCCGATCGCTACGGACAGCTGAGCATTTGGCGCGACCATGGCGTCGGGCCCCTGCCGTGCCCGCTCGCCGCCAGGAAGGAAGCACTGTGAACAGATCACGGCTCACTGAGACGTTCGACGCCGTCGAAGAACAAACGGACCGTCTGCTGGTACTGAGCCGGTTCGTCCATCCCGACCGCGGAGAGGTCCACTGCCCTGCCGCTCCGCTCATCGCCGCGTGGCTGACCCGGCAGGGCCTCCCGGCGGCTACCGCCGGATTCGGTCGGGTGACCCGTCCGACCTCAGCCTCGCCGGCCACGGCCACGGCGCGGCAACATGCCGGGAGCGTGACGGCCACCACCTACATCGACCTCGACGGCCGTGTGGTCGGGATCGCGGTGGCCGCACCCGCCCACCACACCGACCTCGCGACCCGCACCGTCGCGACCTGGTCCCGGACACTGCGGACCCGCCGAGTTCTGGTACCTCTCGGTGACCTGCCCTGCGGCCCGCCACCGGCCACCGAACCAGCACTTCCCGGCCCGCGGCCCGGCCCTCTCCATCCCCTTTCGGAACACCTCGACTGCCCCCGAAGGGCCCGCACCCGAGCAGTTCTCGGCTCCTACCTCGACCGTGGCGACACCGTCCTCCTGCTGGGGTCCGAGGCCGAGCAGGAGCACCACTGGCGTGAACGGGCCGGCCTTGGAAGCGCGGACGTCATCTCCGTCCCGGACCCGGTCTCCGCCGGCAAGGTCACGGTGCCGGCCCCCGAACGGCTCTCGTTCGTCATCGGCTCCTGCGCCCGTCTCGACGATGTCCCGGCTCTCCTTCGCATCCTTCGCCGCCGCTTCCCGATGCTGCGCGGACAGCACCCCGACCTTTGGTGCTACGCGGCATCCGACCTTCTGCGTATGGCCCGGACGGTTGCGGACCGAAGCGATCTGACCCTGCTCCTGGGCCCCACCGCACACTTCGGCGCGCCCTCGGACCGCCGCGCCGTCCGACGGATCGACACCCTCGGCGACCTCTCGCCCTCGGACGTCGCCGACGCCGCCACCATCGCGGTCATCGGCGCGGGGACGTCCGCCGAGTCGTCCGACACGGCCGTCATCACGGCTCTCTCCGGTCTCGGACCGCTGAGTGTCGTCCACCACCGAGCGCTGTCCGCCGTCGTGACGGACATCGACAAGGCCGCACCCCCGACTGCCGCTGCCGACCGAATCGCCGGCCAGGGGCGGTAGGCGCCCCTCCGCGGCGGACCGGCGGGGAACCCCGCGCCGCACCTTGCGGTGCGGGCACGGGGCGGTCGCCCGCCCGCCTGTCAGGCCCGCGAGCCAGTCGCAGCGGTCCTGTTCGGCCGCCTACCCCCTGGACAGCTAGATGCTGGTCAATCGCGGACCCAGTGCCGGTAGAGCGCATCGTCCGGTCGGAAAGCGGTGGCCACCACTTCCCACATCATCTCGTCACTGCCGCCTCCCAGCCGGTTGACCTTCAGGTCCCGCCACAGTCGCTCCAGTGGGGTCGCGTCCTCGTCGTATCCCCGGCCGCCGAAGAGGTGGGCGCACTCGCCCACCACCTGTTCCCCGAGCCGGGCGGCCGTCACCTTCAACGCGGCTGCCTCGTGCGCCGGAACGGTTCCGGTCGCGGTCATCTCGACGACCGTCGCGTACAGCCCTCGCCGCGCGACCCGTGTCCGCGCGGCGAGGTCGGCGACACGCAGGCGCAGCGCCTGGTGTCGTATGAGCGGGGCGCCGAACTGGGTCCGACGCCGCAGGTGGGTGATGGTCAGGTTCAGTGCGAGGTCGAGCGTCCCCAGGGTCTGGGCCGCGAGTGCCAACCGTTCGTAGGCCAGCCCGGCCCCGACGGCCGCCAGGCCGCTGCCCGGCGGTGCCAGCAGGGCGTCGTCGTCGACGAGCGCGTCGACGGCGAGGCGCGCGGTTTCCAGGCTGCGCAGGCCTGTGGTCGCCAAGCGTTTGACGACGGTGATTCCCTCGCGCGGGACCAGAGCGAGCGCCGGCCCTTCGGCACCGCGGCAGAGCACCAGGGCGTGGTCGGCGGCGGCTCCGGGTGAGACGAACCACTTGACGCCCCGTACCCGCCAACGATCACCCTCCCGGGTCAGCTTGGTACCGACGGCCGACAGGTCCGAGCCGACGTGCTGTTCGGATGTCGCGACGCAGCAGACGGTTCTCCCGGACAGTGCTGACCGCAGCACCTCGCCGGTGTGATCGCTTTGGCCGAACCGCCGAAGGAGTGCGACCGCCGCTTCCAGGTGCAGCCCGATGCCGATGCCGATGCCACCGAGGCCGGCCCGGCCCAGTTCCTCCGCGAGGACGACGGAGCGCCCGAGGTCGCCGTGGACGCCGCCCGACCAGCGTTCCTCGTACAGTCCCGCGGCGCCGAGGCTCGCGACGGCGGAGCGCGGGAAGCGGCGGTCGCGTTCGGCCACCGGGAGCAGTGGTGCGACCTGCTCGCGGAGCAGGGTGCGTACGCGTTGCCGGAACTCTCCGACCTGGTGGCTTGCCCGGCCGAGCGCGAGTTCGCTGCCTAGGTCGGCCGGGTGTGCGGCTGTCGGCGGCGCCGGAGGGCGCGGGCTCGGCGTCATGGTCGTGTCCTCTCTGATGCGGGGCGGGCCGGACCGGCAGGGGTCATGTCCCGGCGGTGTCCGGGGCTTCGGTGACGGACTGCGTCCGCGCCGCGGCGACGAGTTCGGCGAGGGTGGTCTGCGGCGGCATCTCGCTCTCGTCGAGGTCGACGTCCCAGTCGTCCTGCAGGGTCATCAGCAGTTCGACGAAGGCCAGCGAGTCGAGGCCGAGATCGGCCAGGGTCGCTTCCGGGCGGATGAGCCCGGGGTCGATGTCGAACTTCTCGGTGAGCCTGGAGGACAGGTGCGCGAAGTGGTGGTTCACGGGGCGGCTCCTTGGTGGTCGGCGTGGTGCGGGGAGCGGGTGAGCGGCCGGGCTTCGGGAAAGTGGAGGGTGTGCGCCCCCCACGCCAGGCCCGCGCCGAAGCCGCCGAGGAGGGTGCGTGCGCCGGGTCGCACGAGGTTCCGTTCCGCCGCGTCGGCCAGGGCCAGCGGGATGGAGGCCGCAGCGGTGTTGCCCACGTGGCGGAGGTTTCCGTGGCACCGGGCTGCGGGCACGCCTAGCCGCCCGGCGACGTCGTCGATGATGCGTTGGTTGGCCTGGTGGCTGACGAAGGCCTCGACGTCGTCGGCGCTCCAGCGGGTGCGGTCGAGCGCGGCGAGCGCGGAGGCCGTGATCCGCCGTACGGCCTGGGCGTACACCGCTTTGCCGTTCATCACCAGGTAGAAGTCCTTCCGGGTGGTGCCGGGGCTGCCGAAAGGAGTCCGGGAACCGCCGGCGGGAACGCGTACGAGGCCGGTACGGGAGCCGTCGGTGCCCAGGTCCTCGGCGAGCAGGGCACCGGGCTGCGAGGCGGTTCCGGGGCGCAGGAGGATCGCGCCGGCGCCGTCCCCGAAGAGGATCGCGGTGTCGCGGTCGTGCGGGTCCACCAGTGCGGTGGTGTAGGTCTCGGCGCCGATGACCAGTGGGTGGGTGTAGAGGCCTGCGGTGACCAGCCCCTTGGCGAGGGTCAGCGCGTACAGGAAGCCCGCGCAGGCGGCGTTGACGTCCAGGGCCGGTACCGCTTCCAGGCCCATCCGGTGGGCGACCTCGGGTGCGGTGGCCGGGCACCGGTGGTCAGGGGTGGTGGTCGCCAGCAGGAGGATGTCGGGTACGAGGGGGGAGCCGGCGAGGTTTCGGGCGGAGTCGAGCGCGGCCCGTCCCGCCGCGGTGGCGAGGTCGCCGGTGCTGGTTCGAGGGTCGGCCATGTGGCGGGCGGCGATTCCGGTGCGCCGCAGAATCCATTCGCTGTCGGTGGCGAGCCCGTTCTCCTCGACGAGTCGAGAGTTGGGCACGACCCGCTTGGGGAGGCTGGAACCCAGCCCGCACAGGACGGCGGCGGGCATCGGCATGGTGTACTCCTCAACGCAGGGCGCGGGCGGTGCCCGGCAGTTCGGGCCAGACGAGGGTGGTGGCCGCCCAGGTGAAGCCGGCGCCGAACGCGGCGAGCAGGAGCCGGTCGCCGGGTTTGATCCGGCCCTCGGCGGCGTCCTGGGCGAGCAGGACCGGGATGGACGCGGCCGAGGTGTTGCCGACGTGCTGGATGTTCGCGGCCATCCGCTCCGGAGGGATGCCGAGTTTGCGGCGGACCGCGAGAAGGATGTGGACGTTGGCCTGGTGGGCGATCACCCGGTCCACGTCGGCCGGTTCCCATCCGGCTCTCGCGAGTGCCTCCCGGGCGGCTGCCGTCATGCGTCTGACCGCGTTGCGGAAGACCTCCGGGCCTGCCAGCTTCAGGTAGCGCTGCTGTCCTGAGCCGTGTGCTCCGGGTACGGGGTGCCGGGCACCGCCGCCGGGGACGGCGATCCAGTCGCTTCCGGCCCCGTCGCTGCCGAGGACCACCCGTCGGATAGCACCCGGCTCGTGCGGTCGGCCGGCTCGTACGACCGCCGCTCCCGCTCCGTCGGCGAAGATCGCCGAGGTCGCCGGGTCCGTCGGATCGACGATGGAGGTCAGTGTCTCGGCGCCGACGACCAGGACGCGCTGAGCGGTTCCGGCCGCGACGAGGCCGTCGGCCACCGCCAGGCCGTACAGAAACCCGCTGCACGCGGCCGCCAGGTCGAACGCGGCGGCGCCGGTCAGGCCGAGACGGGTGGCGACCTCCGGCGCGGTGGCCGGGGTGATCCGGTCCGGTGTCGTGGTGGCCACGACGACCGTGTCGATCCGGTTCCTGGCGTCGGGTGCCGCCTCCCCTGCGGCTGCGGACTCCATGGCACGCCGTCCGGCCTCGACGGCGAGGTCGGAGGTCGCCATTCCGGCGTCGGCCACGTGTCTGCCGGCGATACCGGTCCGGCTGCGGAGCCACTCGGCGGTGACGGCGACGCGCACAGCCAGTTCCTCGTTGGTCATGACCGTGGGTGGCAGCCAGTGGCCGATGCCCGCCAGCACGGCGCTGCGCGGCCGGGTGTCGTTCATCGTCGTTCCCCGTCCGGGCCACGGCGATCTCGGTCGGCCTGGTGGTCCCAGTAGTCCCAGTAGTCGGGGGCGGCGGGGTTCCAGCGCCGCCGCAGCGGATCACGCAGCAGTCTGACCGGCAGCCAGAAGGGCACGAAGACGAGGAAGTAGAAAGGCAGCAGGATCAGGAGGGCCACAGGGTCACACACCTCTCACCGGATCACCGGACAGGTACGACGACGGGGTGCTACGGGGTTCGAGGCCGTGGCGCGGGGTTGCCGCGCCGTGGGGCGGCACTGACGGTCGGACCACGTCAGTCGAGCGGTATCTCCTCCCGCCAGTTCCCGGCTTCGTGCCAGTCGGGCTGCCGCTCCTTGTGAAGCAGGTGTCCGCCGAGCGCGAGCAGGTCGAGGCCGGTCCGCATGAAGCAGGCATAGGCGTCCTCGGGCGTGTGCACGATCGGCTCGCCACGGACGTTGAAGGACGTGTTGACCAGGACCGGGCAGCCGGTCAGGTCGCGGAAGGCGCTCAGCAGCCGATGGAACAGGGGCGAGGTCTCCGCCTCGACGGTCTGCACGCGGGCGGAGCCGTCGACGTGGGTCACGGCGGGCAGCGTGGACCGGGGGAACTTCAACAGGTCCTGCCCGGTGAGGCCGGCCGGCTCCGGTCCGTCCACCCGCCGGGCCTTGGCGACCTCGGCGACCAGAAGCATGTACGGGCTGGTCCGGGGGCCGAGGTCGAAGTTGTCCCCGGCGTCCTCGGCCAGGACCGCCGGGGCGAAGGGGCGGAACGACTCCCGGAACTTGATCTTGAGGTTCATGGTGCTCTGCATGGCGGGATCCCGGGGGTCTCCCAGGATCGAGCGGGAGCCCAGCGCCCGCGGACCGAACTCCATCCTCCCCTGGAACCAGCCGACGACCTTCCCGTCCGCCAGGGCGGCGGCGACCCGTTCGACGAGCGCCTGCGGCCCGAGGCGCTCGTACGGGACGCCCCGGCCGTCGAGGAAGGCACCGATCTCCTCGTCGCCGAACGCCGGCCCGAGCAGCGCGCCCGCCATGGCGTCCCGTCGG
>NZ_BAAAKJ010000193.1:3266-12207 GCF_039527695.1 Kitasatospora putterlickiae | reverse complement strand
GGCGCCCCGCGTTCCACGGCGACAGACAGGGCCGCCCCCAGCGCCCCGCCCGCGTCGCCGGCCGCCGGCTGGACCCAGAGGTCGTCGAAGATTCCGGACCGGGTGAGCGCCCCATTGGCCACGCAATTGAGCGCCACCCCGCCGGCCAGGCACAGGCGCCGCTCGCCCGTCGCCTCGCGCGCGCTGCGGGCGAGGCGCAGGAGCACCTCCTCCAGAACCTGCTGGACGGACGCCGCGAGGTCGAACTCGCGCTCGGTGAGCGGCTGCTCGGGGAGTCGACGGTCACCGCCGAAGAGTGAGGCGAAGGCCCGGCCCGTCATCACCCGGCCGTGCAGGTAGCGGAAGAACCGCAGGTCCAACCGGAAGGAGCCGTCCGGCTTGACGTCGATCAGCCTGTCGCGGATCAGGTCCGCGTAGCGGGGCGAGCCGTAGGGCGCGAGCCCCATCAGCTTGTACTCGCCGGAGTCCACCTTGAAACCGCAGAAGTACGTGAAGGCGGAGTAGAGCAGTCCCAGTGAGTGGGGGAACCGCAGCTCCGCGACCTTCCGCAGCCCGGCGTCGCGACCGTGCCAGATCGTGGTGGTGGCCCAATCTCCGACGCCGTCCACGCACAGCACCGCTGCGGACGCGTACGGACTGGGCAGGAAGGCCGAAGCGGCGTGCGACTCGTGGTGCTCGCGGCAGACGACCTCCGGTGCCGGACCGTCCCCGAGCTGCGCCAGCCGTTCACGGACGACCGCGTCCGCCCGGCGCTTCCAGGACAGCCACGACGGCACGGTGTCGTAGAAGGACCGGAACCCGAAGGGGACCGTGCCGCCGAGAGTGGCCAGGACCCGGCGGAACTTCAGGGCCGGGTCCTCGTAGTACGCGATGGCCGCGATGTCTCCGAGCCCGGCCCCCGCCTCGCGCAGGCAGTAGCGGACCGCCTGGGCGGGGAAGGCCGGGTCGTGCCGCCTGCGGCTGAACCGCTCCTCCTGCGCGGCCGCGACCGGCACCCCGTCGGCGACCAGCACGGCGGCGCTGTCGTGGTAGAACGCCGATATCCCCAGGACCAGTTCGCTCATGTCCCCGCTCCCCCGTGCCGCCGGCCGCGTCCCGGGAGCTTCGACTGGAGCACGCTGCCCAGCCGGCGGGCCCCGGTCGGTCTTCCCGGCCCCCGGGCTTCCGCGGGCAGGTCGAGCGAGCGGAATCCGGCCCTGACACGGTCCCAGGCCGCCTGCTGTTCCTGGGCGCCGGGGACCGAGGAGAGGTACGCGTCGATCGCGTCGGCGGCCCAGGCCGAGTGCCCGGTGGCCACGTTGTCGATGGTGTTGTGGATGTCGACGAACCTCGTGCTGAAGCCGTACTCGCGCAGTGCGAGGTGCGCCCGCCGATAGCCGCCGCCGACACCGGAGAGCTCCATGGCCAGGTTCAGGCCCAGGATCTCGGGCGTGAAGGTCCGCGGGTACCGCCCGATGCCGAGCCAGTGGACAGGCAGTTCGAAGGAGCTGTCCTCGAAGCCGGGCCACCGGGCGAACTCCTCGGAAGCGGTCGGCGGAAGATGCACGCCCATCTCGGCCAGGCCCTCCCGGTAGATCAGCGGATGGTTCAGGCTCGCCGCACCGTTCCCCAACTCGTCCCAGTACGTCTGGAAGAGAAAGTGCCCGTGTTCCGACGAGGCGAGCCCGTAGTCGGTGAAGCCCTGGAGCCATGCGCCGTCGATCAGGGTCAGCGGTGCGAGCTGGATCGTGGATTCGATCAGCCTCTCCTTGGAGGGCAAGGGGTCGCGCGAGGACATTTCGAAGTCGGCGTGGTGCCGGTCGTGTTGGTCCAGCAACCAGGGGCGGATCCCCTCCGGGGTCCACCGGCGAGGCAGCCCGCCCGGATCTCGGCCGTCGGCGCGCCGGGCCCGTTCCAGTCGGCCACGCACGTGGTCCTGGGCGAACCATCGCAGCCCTGGGGTGTCCGTGCGGTTCTGGAGGGCGCGGTAGGCGGCTCTCAGGTCCGCCGGACCGGAGGTGTCGGTGAGGGATGCGGCAGCCGTGGCGGCAGGTGAGGCGGGGGAACCGGGCCTCGTCGGGCGCGCCCCGAACAGGGCGGGAACGGGATAGGTGTCGATCGGAGCGGCGACCCGGCCGGGATCGGGCACGCTGCGGTCGGCCGGCAGCCCGTCGATCCAACGGCGGATCACTCGCAGATCCTCCGGCGCGAAGATCCGGAACATCGGACCCCGCTGAAGCACCAGCCCGTTCACCAGGCGGCTGCGGTCGGAGTCGCCCGGGCGCACCAGGTCGCTGGCGGCCAGGACCGCCAGGAACGCGGAGGCGTCCTGCCGGCACTCCCGCAGCCACTGGGAGAGCGGGCGACCGCCGAGCACGACGCGGTCGTGGTAGACCGCACCCTCCCGTGCCCGCGAGCGCAGCAGCTCGGCCATCTCGTGGGCGGGATCGTCGACCGCCCGCAGTTCGGCCCGCAGATCGCCGCTCCAGCGCCGCAGCGCCCCCCACGCCCACCCGAAACCATCCAGGACGCGACGGGCGGCGCCCGGATCCGTCCGCAGATACTCGCGCACGGTGAGCCAGCCGGGCTCGTCGTCGGCCGGTCGCGGCCCAGGCTGCGCCCCCGGGGCCTGCGACGGCCGGGGGCCGGGGCCATCGGTCCTCCCTGCCGGCTCCGGGCCGTGGGGCAGCACCGCCCGTGCCAGGGCGAGCGGCGGCAGCTCCCCGATGGTGCGCAGGCACAGGTCGGCGCCGAGGATCTCCGGTTCGAAGTCCCCAGGTCGCCGGCTCATGGCGAGCAGCAGGGCGGGGAGGTAGAAGTGACGGTCGGCGATCCTGCGGTCCAGGGACAGGCGCGAGGCCGGCTCCGCGTACTCCGACACCCGGGCACCACGTAGCCACGCCACGTAGGCGTCTCCCCGGGAAGCCCGTGGATGGCCGACGCCGACGTCGGCCGCGTACAGGCCGAGCACGCGCAGGGTGTGCGGGCGGTCCCCGTTCCCAGGCGCGCTCAGCCATTGGAGCCAGGCCCCCGCTCGCACGGCGAGCGGCGCGCAGGCCAGGGCGACGCGGCGCGCCATGGCCTCGGCCGTTTCACCTTCGCCGCACGGCAGGCGCAGGTATTCGTGGCGCTCGCTGGACGCCCAGCAGGCGACTTCGGACCGCAGTTCCGCAAGATCGTGACGCGCGGCGTCCGCAGGGAGGAGTCCGCGCAGTTCACCGCGGATGGCGTCGCACGATCCGTCGTCCGGGAAGAACTGTTCCGGGTTGGTGACCTGCGAGTAGAGGGATCGACACGCGGCGCCGTGCGGCGCCGGTGCCTCGGTTGCGACCTCCGTGGTACGCATCCGCGACGCTTCCTTTCGGACGGGAACTCAGAACATGGGGTAGACCGAGCCGTCGTTCCTGCGGCGGGCCTTGCGGCGCCGCCACCGGGCTCTGATCATCCGGACGAAGCGCATGGGTGGGGCCTCTCTCTCATGAGAAGTCGAACTGTTCCGCCAGGATCCTGGCGAAGACGTCACTGCCCCGGTCGGTGAAGTGCCCCCGGTCGACGAACAGCCAGTCCTCGGAGGTGGTCGCCGCCGCGATCAGCGGCGCTATCTCAAGGAAGCGCACGTCCTGCTTCTCGCAGACGGCCCGCAGGGCCTGCCCGTACTGCCGGCCGGCGTCGAGGGTGCTGATCTCGCCGAACATCTCGTCCAGGGGGACGCCGAGGTCGGACAGCTTGTCCAGTTCCTTGAAGAGGAGGGCCTCCTCCGGCGAGGGCCGGTCACGGACCCAGGGCGCCAACGGGGTCAGCACGTAGGACAGGCGCGCGCCGGCGGCCTCGGCGAGGACTCGCCAGCTACCGAGGTGGCGATCCGTCAGGGCGGTCGCCCGGTCGATGAGGTGGGCGAGGTCGTAGGTCTGGCCCGAGCGGGGCCGGGTCACCGGGACATGGTCCTGCGCACGGTCACCCCGGTTCCAGAGCCGGCGGCCCGGGCGCCGGTACCGCAGCCGCAACTGCTCCATCAGCTCGAAGTACTCGTTGCAGTAGAAGAACGCCCCGTGCTCGCCCTGGTGCGCGTCGGGCAGCCGAGACAGCAGCAGGTTGTTGACACCGGAGAGGATGACGATCTCGTCGACTGGCGGCAGCAGGTGGCGGTGCAGCAGCATCAGCATCAGCTCCTGGACGGAGTTGTAGCTGCGTCCGCTGAAGTTGAGCCATGGGGCCGCGGGTGCGTAGCGGGACGACAGGTAGGAGGGGATGGTCGTGGCGTCGCTCGTGGCGCCGATGCCGAGCGCGACCGAACTGCCGACGAATAGGCGGATCGGACCGGGACCCAGGTCGTCGCCGGGCGAGACACGGCCGTCGCCGCTGTGGGTGTAGCGGAAGCCGAATCGGTCGGTGTTCAGCACGTCGGACCGGTAATCGGCGTGGTTGAAGTACATCAGGTACGGCAGGTAGCGGGTGTGGCCGCGGTTGTCGAAGTCGTCGTACTGCTTCATCTGCGGAGTCAGCACGTCCCGGTGGAGCTTCATGACCGGCCCTTCTCACCCGTCGCCACGACGTAGGCCTCGACCAGGTCGTCGACGGTCCGGACGGTGCCCGTGGGCAGGCCTCCGCCGAAGGGGTCCACGCCCAGCTGGTCCTCCAGGTCGATCGTCACGCGCGCGAACACCAGGGAACTGACGCCGATCGCGGTCAGGCTGTCCCCGCCGTTCACCTCGGGGGAGCTGACCCCCTCCTCCTGGAGTACTTCCGTGATCACCGTGATGACCACCTGCCCGATGTCGGTCCGGTCAGTCATGGGCCTCTCCCGCTTCTCCGGGGACGCGGCCCCGGCTCGTTCGCGTGCTCACCGGGGCTTGGTCGCGATCAGGCGCAGCGTCTCGACGTTGATCCCGGTGACGCCGTTCTGCTCGATCCACGCCTCGCACCGGCGTCGGACACGGTCCCCTGCGGCCTCGCCCAGTTCCTCCTGCAGTTGCCGCAGGCCGCTGCCGTGCACGATCGGCCACCAGGCCTGCGGGGAGGCCAGGCGGATGGCTCGCCTGTCCGTGCTGACCACCGCACCGGGGATCCCGGCCTGCTCGAACAGGGAGAGGACGACGTCCGGGTCGTCGGTGCGGGTCCAGGGCAGGTAGGTTCCCACTCCCGGGAGCTCGGCCTCGCAGGCCTCGAAGAAGACGGGTCTGACCGGGTCGAACAGGCGCGGGCCGATGGTGGTGACCGCGAGGGTCCCGCCGGGGCGGACGTACGACCAGAACGAGGCGAGGCTGCGCGCCATGTCCCGGGCGAAGTAGAGGCCGAGCGAGCAGTTGACGATGTCGAAGGAGGCGTCGCCCTCGGGGAGCGCGTCGATGTCGCCCTCCCGCACGATGACGTGGGCGAAACCGCGCTGTGCGGCCCGCTCCCGGGTGAGCGTGCGCATCTCCTCGAGCACGTCGACGGCTTCCACGCAGCCACCGGACCCGACGCGCTCGGCCAGGCGCAGGGTCATCGGTCCCGGACCGCAACAGAGGTCCAGCACCCGCAGGCCGGCCCGAAGATCGAGGTGGGCGATCGTCTCGTCGGAGATGAACCCCCAGAACTCCTCGGCGGCGACGGCATAGTCCTTCGACACGGTCCGGTAGGTCGTGGTGGTGTCGAAGCTCTCCAGATCCTTGCTCACTGCACCTCCCTGTGCAACGGGGCGGTTCCGTGTTCCGCCACGGAATACGGGGCGAGCGCACCCGCTGCGGCTCGCGGTTGCGGCCGCGTCTTTCGCCTCACCAGTCAAAGACCTCGCCTGAAGGCCTTTAAGGGCTCCACCGACCCGGAGCTGTTGAATTCCAAGAGGTGTTGAACCGCCGTCGAGGCCCCGTCCGACCTGCCCAGTGCCGGACGGGTGCCTCCTAACAGACGGTGACGGCGAGGGCCGGGTCCGCGGTGATGCCGGCGGCGACGGACGGTACAGACCTGGCGGCACGGCCGCTGTGCCACGGGAAGGACAGGGGCGAGACACGGACTGGGAGCGAGACACCCCGTCCCGCCCCGTCGGCTGCTGCGGTGCCCTCTCCTCGCCGACCGTGGAGTTGGAGTCGGACGGCAGCACGGCCGCTCCTTGCGACGGGCCGCCGCGGCCCGGCAAGGACGAACACGGGGAGGCCCCATGGGAACGCGGCCCGCCGCAGGACGGCGACAGACCTGTGAGGACGGCTTCCGGGCGGGCACGGCCCCCGGCGGCCTGCCGCTGCTGGGCCACGCCGCGGCCCTGCTGCGCGACCCCCTGGGCTGGATGGCGTCGCTGCCCCGGCACGGCGACCTCGTGGAGATGCGGATCGGCCTGGCACGGGTCTTCGTCCCCTGCCACCCCGAACTCGTCCACCGCCTCCTGGTCGAGGACCGGACGTTCGACCGGGGCGGCCCCGTCTACGAACGGCTCCGCGACGTCCTCGGCGACAGTTTGAGCACCTGCCCCCACGCCCGGCACCGCGCCCAGCGCAGGATGCTCCAGCCGGCCTTCCGTACCGAGCGCCTGGAGGTGTACGCGGAGGCCGTGGGGAAGGCGGTCACCGCGGTCACCGCGGAGTGGACCCACGGGCGCGGCATCGAACTCACCCCGGCGCTCTACGAGATGAGCCTCTCGTCGACCATGGCGGCGATGTTCGGCACGCACACGGCCACCGCCTCTGTCGAAGAACTGCGGCGGGCGATCTCGGAGGTCATGCGCGGCATCTACCTGCGGGCCGCCTCCCCGCTGCGGCTCGACCGGCTGCTGTTCACCGCGGGCCGCCGCTTCGACCGGGCCCACACGGTCCTGGCCGGCGCGATGGACCAGGTCGTGGCCCGCCGCCGGGCCGCCGGCACCGGGCCCGGCGACGCCCTGAACGCGCTGATGACCGCGCACGGCCTCACCGACACCGAACGCCGGGAGCACTGCGCGGGCCTGCTCATCGCCGGCTCGGAGACCAGCCCCGCCGCCCTCGCCTGGGCGGTCGTCCTCCTCGCCCGGCACCCCGACGTCGAACGCCGGCTCCACGCGGAAGCCGACCGGGTGCTCGGCGGCCGCACCGCCCGCTGGGAGGACCTGCCCCGGCTCACCCTCACCCGGCGGGTCGTCAAGGAGACCCTGCGGCTCTACCCCCCGGCGTGGATGACCACCCGGGTCGCCGCCACAGACGTCGAGGTCGCCGGCACCCTGGTGCCGCGCGGCTCGACCCTCATGTTCTGCCCCTACATGGTCCACCGGAACCCGGCGGTGTTCGACCACCCCGACGACTTCCGCCCCGACCGCTGGACTCCGGACTACGAACGCGGCCTGCCCCGCGGGGCGTACGTCCCCTTCGGCGGCGGCGCCCACCTGTGCATCGGCAACCAGGTCGGCACGGTCTTCACCGAGCTGGCCCTGGCGACCCTCGCCGGACGCTGGCAGCTGACTCCTGAACCCTGTGCCGATCTGCGCCCCTCTCCGCGCGCCGCGATCATGCACCCGCGGCGCCTCGACGTCCGTCTGCAGGAGCGATCGGCGCCGCGTACCGACTAGCCTCGGGCTTTCACCAGCCAGCCGCCGACGGGACCCACGACTTCCTGAACTGGCTTGTCGCGCGGGGCCGGTGGCTGCCCTACTCGGTCGGGATGACGATCACCGACGCCGTCCACCACGCCGTTCTGCAGGTTCCGGCCTCGGCCTGGACCTCGGCGGTCGAACCCGACGGCCAAGTCCGCGACGGCGCCTGGATCGCCGAACTCGCCGGCGACTTCCTCATTGGCTGTCCCGCCGGGATGCGGCTGATCGTGCGCAGGGAACGAGATCCATGTAGGGGTTTCGCTTTCTCTGTACATCCGGGGGGACTGTCCGCACCATTCTCCTGGTCACCCGGCGTTCGGAGCGTCACCACCCCCCTGCTGACCTGCGCGATCGCGCGGCGTGGCGGAGGCGCGGGCGTGCAGGAGGGCGGCGTCGAGCGGGAGCGGGGCGTGGCCGAGGAGGTCGAGGCCGGCGGCGGCGAGCAGGGCGGCGTAGTGGTCGGCGCGGCGTTCGCGGCCGCCGACGTTGCACATCATGTGGAGGTCCCAGGCGGTGGCCAGGGAGGGCGAGCCGTCGGCGGGCAGCAGGCGTTCGAGGACGAGCAGGTCGGCGTGGGCGGGCATCGCGCGGGCGCAGTGGCGCAGGATCTCGCGGCAGCGCCGGTCGGGCCAGTCGTGCAGCACCCGGGAGAGCAGGTAGACGTCGCCGCCCTCGGGGACGTCGGCGAAGTCACCGGCGCGGAACTCGCAGCGGTCGGCGCAGCCCGGCGCCGCCANNNNCCCGCCTCGACGGCGTGCGGGCGTTCCAGCAGGACGCCGCGCAGGCGGGGGTGGGCGGTGAGGACGCGGGCGAGGAGTTCGCCGTTGCCGCCGGCGACGTCGACGACGGTGGCGCCGGCCGGTGACCGGGCCGCGGCGGTGAGGACCGGGTGGGCGGGGACGGGGTCGAACATCCGGGCGCTCGCCGCCATGGAGCGGTCGAAGAGGTCGGCGAGCCCGGGGTCGCGGGCGAAGTGGTCGAAGTGGTTCTCGCCGAACAGGTGGTCGAAGGCGGGCTCGCCGGTGCGGACGGTGTGGTCGAGTTCGCCGAAGGAGCGGTAGAAGGGGCCGCCGTACAGCAGGGCCAGCGGGCGCATCGAGCCCGGGGCGTCCTCGCGCAGCAGGGCGCCGAGGGCGGTGAGGCGGTGGCCCTCGCCCTCGGGCGCGACCACACCGAGCATCGCGAGGTAGCGCAGCAGGGTGGCCAGGGCGCGGGGGTGGGTGCCGGTGCGGCCGGCGAGGGTGGCGGTGGGCGGGGCCGCGCCGTCGGCCAGGGCCTCGGGCAGGCGCAGGCGGGCGAACGCGGCGAGGGCCTGGGTGGTCCACGCGCCGGTCAGCAGGCGCAGCAGCGCCTCGGCCGGCGGGCGGTCGGCGGGGGCGGCCGTGCGGTCGGCGGAGGCGCGGCGGTCGACGGCGGCGGCCAGGTGGG
>NZ_BAAAKJ010000193.1:894-3183 GCF_039527695.1 Kitasatospora putterlickiae | reverse complement strand
CTCGGGGGGGGTGGTGGCCGCCGCCGTCGGGGACGGCGCCGTGGTCGGCGAGCAGGGCGCACAGGCCGCGCAGGAGCAGCGGCTCGGGGCGGCGGACCTCGAAGGCGAGGTGGGCCTCGTGCTGGTGGGCGCGTTCGTGGTCGGCGATCGGCCGCAGGTCGGAGCCGGGCGGCACGGGCAGCGCGAAGACCTCGACGGTGCGGGGCTCGGGGCCGGTGCCGGGGACGGCGGCGCGCCGGATGGTGACGTCGAGCGCGGCCGCCTCGCGGTGGTGGCGTTCGGCCAGCCGGTGGCGGACGACGGTGCTGGGGCCGGCCGGGGTGTCGGCGTCCAGGCCGCAGGCGGCCAGGTCCGCGCGCAGGGCCCGCGCGTCGGGCGGGAAGACCAGCAGCGCGGCGTGTGCGAAGCGCAGGTGGCGGGCGAGTGGGCCCGGCCGGGCGTCGTCGAGGCCGGGCAGGAGCAGCGGGAGCAGGGTGGCGGTGTCGTGACGGCGGACGAAGTCGGCCGTGGCGCGCAGGCGGGACGTGTCGTCCTCGGTGGTCATCGTGGTGCTTCCTCGGTGCGGGTGGTGGTGCTCGGAGCGGGCTCGGAGGGTGGTTCAGAGGCCGACGTAGTTCTCGGCGAACCAGTCCTGCTGGGCGCGCGAGGTGCGCAGGGCCGCCAGGCGCGCGCGGCGCAGTCCCTCGTCGAAGGAGGACGGGCCGCCGCGCGGGGTGGGCACGGCGTGTAGCAGCCGGACCATCCAGTTCGAGAACTCCTGGGCGCGCCAGATGTGTTCGAGGCAGCGGTCGGAGTAGTCGGCCAGCGCGCGGCCGTCGTGGTGGGTGAGGTCGTCGACCAGGGCCGCGGCGAGCAGTTCCGCCTCCAGCACCGCGAGGTTGGCGCCCTTGGCGGCGGACGGGGTGATGAGGCTCGCGGCGTCGCCCACGAGCAGCAGCGCGCCGTGCCGCAGCGGTTCGACGACGTCGCACTCCAGGTCGACGACGGTGCGCTGGACGACGCTCCCCCGGTGCAGCGGGCCGTACTCGGCGGCGCGCATCCGCACCTCCAGCTCGTGCCAGATGTGGTCCTCGCTCCAGGCGTCGGGCGGGGTGCCGCGGTCGCACTGCAGGTAGTAGCGGGTGATGTGGGCGGTGCGGGCCATGTGGCCGGCGAAACCGCGCTCGTGCACGGCGTAGCCGACGGCGTCGAGGCTGGGCGGCGCCTCGGCGAGCAGGCCCAGCCAGGACAGGCCGTGGTCGTGGTGGTGGACGACGGCGCCGGGGGCGAGCGAGCGACGGGCGGCGCCGTGGCGGCCGTCGCAGCCGGCGACGTAGCGGGCCCGCCAGCGCACCGGGCGGCCGTCCGGCCCGGTGGCCTCGACGGTGGGGCGGTCGCCGTCGGTGTCGAGCACCCGGTGGGCCTCGGTGCCGAAGCGCAGTCGGCCGCCGGCGTCCAGGTAGGAGGCGAGCAGGTCGGCGACCAGGTGCTGTTGCGGGTAGACGGTGTGCCGCTCGCCTCGGCCGAGGTGCGCGTAGTCGAGGCGGAAGCGGCCGTCGCCGGTGCGGAACTCGCAGTCGGCGTGCGGCTTTCCCCTGCGGTGCAGGCCGTCGGCGAGGCCGTGGCGGTCCAGCACGCGGACGGTGTTCGCGGCGAGGAAGCCGGCGCGGGCGCGGGCGTGCAGCCGGTCGCGGTCGGCGCGTTCGAGGACGACGCAGTCGATGCCCGCCCGGTGCAGGAGGTTGCCGAGGACCAGGCCGGCCGGGCCCGCGCCGAGGATCACCACCTCGGCCGACTGCTCGGTCATGTCGGTTGCCGCTTCGATGTTCTGACGATCGGTCACAACATCTTGATGGTAGTCGCCCGGTGGGCCGGGGGAAGGGTGGCGACCACTCGGGAGGGTGAACAGGATGATGATCAGCCCGTTTCCGGGGACACCGCGCGGGTCACCAGGCGGGGTGCTCCAGGACCTCGACGACGGCGGCGGCGAGCGAGATGCCGGCGCCGTTGCCGGTGAGCAGGACGTGGTCGCCCGGAGCGAGGGCGCCGCTGTCCAGGAGGTGCGTCAGGGAGAGGAACTGGTCGCAGGCGCCCAGGTGGCCGAGGGTGCGTCCGAGGTCGAGCATGCCGCGCCCGGGGTCGATGCCCAGCGGGCGCAGCAGGCCCTCCAGGTACCGGGGGTGGCCGCTGAAGACGTGGGTGACCCGGGTGATGTCGGCGGCGGTGACGCCCGCCTCCTCGATCGCCCGGCGGGCGGCGGCGGTGCGGGCCACCACCGGGCAGACCATCGCCAGCCTGGCCAAGGCCACC
>NZ_BAAAKJ010000193.1:0-817 GCF_039527695.1 Kitasatospora putterlickiae | reverse complement strand
ATGCCCTGCCGCAGGTCCCGGTCGGTCACCTGGTCGGCGTAGGCGCCCATCCGCCGGCCCACGGGGATGGCGGCGCCGCCCGCCGGGCCGGGTGGGAACAGTTCCTCGGTCCCCCGGTAGAGCCGTTCCCAGGAGGAGAGCGAGGACTGGACGAGGGAGCGGATCCGCAGCGGTCCGGCGGTGGCGGACAGCAGCACGGCGCAGCCGGCGTCGCCGAGGATGGAGCCGCGCCCGGTGCCGAAGCCGTGGGCGTAGGTGAACCGGTCGAGGGTCGGGGTGCCGAAGTTGTCGGCAGCCGAGACCAGGACGGCGGAGCGGGCCGGGGCGTGGGCGAGCTGGCCGTGCGCCAGGCGGGCGCCGTCCAGCATCGCGGTGCAGCCCTGGTCCAGGCCGATCGCCGGGGCCGCCGTGCCGAGGACGTGGTGCTGCACGTAGTTCGCGGCGTACCAGCCGTCCGGGCCCTGGTGGTAGGTGCCCGCGTGCAGCACCAGGCGGACGTCCTCGGCACGCAGGCCGGAGCGTTTGAGGGCGAGCCGGCCGGCCTCGGCGGCGAGTTCCGGCGCCGGGGTGCCGTCGGCGACGGACACGCTGGTCCAGCCGTCCACCAGGGCCTGTTCCGCGCCTGCCCGGCCGGCGGCGACCGCGTCGGCGATCGGCCAGAGCCGGGGCACCTGCGCGGCCAGGCCGGCGATGTACAGGTGGTCCGTCCTCATGAGGTGCCCCCCAGGCCGATCAGCAGATGGCAGACGAAGACGGCCGGCAGGTAGCCGATCAGCGCCGCGCCGGGCCAGCGCGCCGACCCGGTGCGGGTGGCGGC
>NZ_BAAAKJ010000192.1:0-5126 GCF_039527695.1 Kitasatospora putterlickiae | reverse complement strand
GATCCGGCGGGCTCTCGCCCCACTGGACTGACATGGCGCGCACCTCTCAGCGGCGGAAGCGGGCAACCCTGGGAGCATACAAACTCCTCCGGTGCCGCCCGGCCGCCGAAGACGGCCGCACCCCCGCCGACCCGCGGCTTCGCCGCACCGGCTCACCGCAGGGTCACTCCAACGGCTGAACCCGTGACGGCCGGGAGGGCGTTCACCCGGCGGTGCGCGGGGCCGCGGTGCGCCGGGCCGCGCGGTGGCGGGCCGTCAGAGCAGGCCGGCCGGGTACAGCCGCTCCAGCACGGCCGCGACGCCGTCCTCGTCGTTGCTCAGGGTCACCTCGTCGGCGACCGCGAGCAGCTCCTGGTGCGCGTTGGCCATCGCGACGCCGTGCCGCGCCCAGCCGAACATCGGCACGTCGTTGGGCATGTCGCCGAACGCGATCGTGTCGGCGGCCTTCACCCCGAGCCGGCGGGCGGCGATGGACAGCCCGGTGGCCTTGGAGAGGCCGAGCGGCAGCAGCTCGACGATCCCGGCGCCGGCCATCACCACGCCGACCAGGTCGCCGGCCGCGCGGCGGGCGGCCTCGGCGAGCGCGTCGTCGGAGAGGCCGCGGTGCTGGATGTACAGCTTGCTGATCGGGGCGGTCAGCAGCTCGTCCTTGGGGGTCCGGACGACCGGCAGGTCGGAGCCGATCTGCAGCTCGTAGCCGGGGCCGGCCAGCACGTCGCCGTCCAGGCCGTCCTGGTTGGCGGCGATCGCCAGCGGGCCGGTCTCCTCCTCGATCCGCTCGATCGCGAGGGCGGCCAGTCGGCGGTCCAGGGTGAGCGAGGTGAGCAGCTTGTGCGCGCCCGCGTCGTAGACCTGGGCGCCCTGGCCGCAGACGGCTATGCCCCGGTAGCCGATCTCGTCGAAGACCGGGCGGGCCCAGACGGCCGAGCGGCCGGTGACGATGATGTGCAGCGCGCCGGCCGCGGTGGCGTCGGCCAGCGCCGCGCGGTTGCGCGCCGAGACGCTCTCCGCGGTGCTCAGCAGGGTGCCGTCGAGGTCGGTGGCGACCAGCTTGAAGGGCAGGCCGCCACCGTCCGCGGGGGAGACGGGGCTGGGGCTGGTGGTGCTCATGGGCCGTTGTCTCCCGGGAGTTGCTTCGTTGCTGCGTCCGCGTCGCCGCGGTGCCGGTGCCGCCCGGCCGCTGTTCGGCCTGCTGCTCGGCCTGCTACTTGGCCGGCGTCAGGACGGTGCGGCCACCGAGGTAGGGGCGGAGCGCCTCGGGGACGACGACCGAGCCGTCGGCCTGCTGGTGGTTCTCCAGGATCGCCACGATGGTGCGCGGGACGGCGACCAGGGTGCCGTTCAGCGTGGCCAGCGGGCGGACCTTGCCCTCCTCGCGCATCCGGATGGCGAGGCGGCGCGACTGGTACTCGGTGGTGTTCGAGGTCGAGGTGACCTCGCGGTACTTGCCCTGGGTGGGGATCCAGGCCTCGATGTCGAACTTGCGCGCGGCCGAGGCGCCGAGGTCGCCGGAGGCGACGTCGATCACCCGGTAGGGCAGTTCGAGGGCGTTGAGGAAGTCCTTCTCCCACTGGAGCAGGCGGCGGTGCTCGTTCTCGGCGTCCTCGGGCGTGGTGAAGACGAACATCTCCACCTTCTCGAACTGGTGGACGCGGATGATGCCGCGGGTGTCCTTGCCGTAGGTGCCGGCCTCGCGGCGGAAGCAGGACGAGTAGCCGGCGTAGCGCAGCGGCAGCTTGTCGGCCTCGATGATCTCGTCCATGTGGTACGCCGCGAGCGGGACCTCGCTGGTGCCGACCAGGTAGCGGTCGTCGCCCTCCAGGAAGTACACGTTCTCGGCGGCCTGGCCGAGGAAGCCGGTGCCGTCCATGGCGGCCGGGCGGACCAGGGCCGGGGTGATCATCGGGGTGAAGCCGGCGGCGGTCGCCTGGGCGATCGCCATGTTGACCAGGGCGAGCTCCAGCAGCGCGCCAACACCGGTCAGGTAGTACGACCGGGCACCGGCGACCTTGGCGCCGCGCTCGGTGTCGATCGCGCCCAGCAGCTGGCCCAGCTCGACGTGGTCGCGGGGCTCGAAGCCCTCGGCGGCGAAGTCGCGCGGGGTGCCGATCTCCTCCAGGGTGACGAAGTCCTCCTCGCCGCCGACCGGTGCGGCCGGGTCGATGAGGTTCGCCAGCGAGCGGAGCAGGCGCTCGGCCTCGTCCTTGGCCCCGGTCTGCTCGGCGTCGGCGGCCTTGACCTCGGCGGCCAGCTCCTTGGTGCGCTGGAGCAGGGCGCTCTTCTCCTCGCCCTGGGCCTTGGCGACGAGCTTGCCGAGCGACTTCTGCTCGTTGCGCAGCTCGTCGAAGCGCGTGCCCGAGGACCGGCGGCGCTCGTCGGCGGAGAGGAGGGCGTCGACCAGGTCGACGTCCTCGCCACGGACGCGCTGCGAGGCGCGCACTCGGTCAGGGTCCTCACGGAGCAGGCGAAGGTCAATCACGGGCCCAAGCCTACCGGGCGGGGACCTGTCCACCGGTACCGGTTTTCCCCTGGGGATAACTCGCCCCGGCCTGTGGATAACCGCTGTGGGAAACCGCGCCGGCGCTGGTTATCCACAGGCTGGGGCCGTCGGCTGTGGATCGTGGGGCGGCGCCGGAGGGCGCTGCGGCGAACCCGGGAATTCAAGTTTCAAACCTGAATTGACCTTCCCGGGTGAGCGAATTGAAGCACTCGGACGGGTGATTTACTGGCACCCGGGTGACTCTGGTCCGATTAGTCATCTCTGCGGCGCAAACCGATGATCCGACCGAAACGCGCAGTGGCTATACCGGTTTGTCGACTCATCCCCAGGCCTGTGGATAACTCGGACCTGTGGACAGCGCCCACCCCTGTGGACAAGCCCCGCACCGGGGCGGCCGCCCTGTGGACGGCCGCCCGGCGGGGTGGAAAACGGTTCGAAAAGGGCACGTGGCCGGCGAATGGCGCCCCGATGGACACGGATGTCCCGGTGTGAACGCGGAGGGTCCGTGGAAGCGGACGTCCCCGCGCGGACTCGGACGACCCGCGCGGACTCAGATGTCCCCGCGCCCGTCGAGGCAACGCGAGAGCCAGTCCGCCGCCGCGCTGAAATCCGCGTCCGAGGTCCCGGGCCGCTGGTGCGACGAGGCCTGCCGGTCGGCGCGCGGATAGGAGCCGAGGAACCGCACCTGCGGGGAGATCCGCTTGAGGCCCATCATCGCCTCGCCCACCCGGCGGTCGCTGAGGTGCCCCTCGCAGTCGATGAGGAAGCAGTAGTTGCCCAGCCCCTCCCCGGTCGGCCGGGACTCGATCCGCATCAGGTTGACCCCGCGCACCGCGAACTCCTGGAGCAGTTCCAGCAGCGCACCCGGGTGGTCGTCCGGCAGCCAGACCACCATCGAGGTCTTGTCCGCCCCGGTCGGCGAGGAGACCCGTCCGGGCCGCCCCACCAGCACGAACCGGGTGGTCGCGCTCTGCGCGTCCACGATGTCCTTGACCAGCGGGTCGAGACCGTAGATCGGCGCCGCGAACTCGCCCGCGAACGCCCCGTCGTACCGGCCCTCGGCCACCAGCCGGGCGCCGTCCGCGTTCGAGGCGGCGGACTCCCAGTGCGCGTCCGGCAGGTTGGCGGCCAGCCATCGGCGGACCTGCGCCTGGGCCACCGGGTGGCTGGTGACGGTCTTCACGTCGGCCAGGCCGGTGCCCGGCCGCACCAGCAGCGCGAAGGTGATCGGCAGCAGCACCTCGCGGTAGATCATCAGCGGCGCGCCGGACGCCAGCTCGTCGTTGGTCGCCGTGACGGCGCCCTCGACCGAGTTCTCGATCGGCACGAACGCGCCGGAGGCCTCGCCGCCGCGCACCGCGTCCAGCACCAGCTGCACCGAGGACATCGGCACCAGCTCCCGGGTCGCCGCCTCCGGCAGGGTGCGCAGGGCCGCCTCGGTAAAGGTGCCCGCCGGCCCGAGGTACGTGTAGCGGGTTGCCGACATGACGCCTCCAAGGGGAACGGGACCTGTGGGAAGAACGGCGGATCGCCGAAAGGAGTCACCTTAGCCACTCCGTCCGCCTCCCGTGACCGCGTTCCGCTCCGTGGGCGGTGACGGTACGCGTGGTGGACGGCGGGCGTCCGGTCCGGTCAGTCGAACAGGGCCTGCCCGACGTACCCGTCCCGCGCCGCGCCCGGCGGGACGGCGTACACGCCGCTCGCCTCGTGCCGCAGGAAGCGGGAGAGCCCGTCGCCCCTGGCCAGCTTGCGCTGCACGGGGGTGAACCCCCTGCGCGGGTCGGCCTGGAAGGCGAGGAAGAGCAGCCCGGCGTCCGGCGAGCCGTCGGCCAGCAGTCCGTCGTGGTACGAGAACCCGCGCCGCAGCATGGCCGCCCCGCCGTTGGCGGCCGGCGCCGCGACCCGGACGTGGGCGTCCGACGGGATGGCCGGCGCCCCGTCCGTCCCCTGGGCGGCGAGGTCCACCGGCGCCCGCTCGCCCGCCCCGGCGGGCGCGCCGAGCGGGGCGCCGTCCGACTTGCGCCGCCCGATCACCCGCTCCTGGCGGTCCACCGGCAGCGCCTCCCAGTTGTCCAGCAGCATCCGGATCCGCCGGAACACCAGGAACGAGCCGCCCGTCAGCCAGGCCGGCTGCTCCCCTCCGGCGGCGACGAAGACCTTGGCCGCGAAGTCCTCCTCGCCGGGCCGGGGGTTGTTGGTGCCGTCGATCTGGCCCATCAGGTTGCGTCCGGTCATCGGGTTGGCGGTGGCGCCGGGCGTGCGGGCGAAGCCGGACGTCTGCCAGCGCAGCGCCGCCGTGCCGGCCGCCTGGCGCTGCAGCACCCGCAGGGCGTGCACGGCCACCAGCGCGTCGTCGGCGCCGATCTGCACGAACAGGTCGCCGTCCCCGCGCGCGGGGTCCAGCGCGTCGGCCGGGAAGGCGGGCAGCGGCTCAAGGCCGGCCGGGCGGCGGTCGGCCAGGCCGGTCTTGTCGAACAGGCCCGCGCCGAAGCCGAAGGTGACGGTGAGCGAGCAGGGGCCGGCGTCCAGGGCGACCTGGTTGTCGAACTCGTCGGCCGGCTCGCCCTCGGCCATCCGGGCGGCCGTCCGCGACCAGCGCTGGAGCAGGGCGCGCAGGCCGTCCCGG
>NZ_BAAAKJ010000191.1:0-4339 GCF_039527695.1 Kitasatospora putterlickiae | reverse complement strand
GCCACCACCGCCACCCCGGCCCCCGCCCAGACCGCCTCCAGCAACGCCCCCACCGACGACCACCACGGCACCCCCACCTCGAACGGCCCGACCGCCCCGAGATACCCGCCGTCATACGTGAGGTGGACGCTGACGGTCCGCCCGTTTCCATGATCCATCCGCGCAGCCTCCCCCGGCCGGCCTGCCGAGCGCGACCGATTTTCCGAGCCGCGGCCCGCTGCGGAAGCCCCGCGCGCCGCCCGGCCCCGGCCCGGCGGGCCTGCACCCCCCACCGGCTCCGGCACCACTCGTCCGACTAGACCCCGCCGCCGCAGCCCCCTCCGCAGCCCATCCCGCAGGCGCCCACGCCCCCGTCCCTGGCCGGCGGAGGCGCGGGTGCGCGCGACCGCTCCTCACGGAGGAGCGCCGCCGTTCGCCTGTCGTCCCCCTCCCGGCAGATCCGCAGATCGTGGTCCTCGGGCAGGGCCGCCAGGCCGTGGGCGGCCACGGCCGCTGTTCCGTGCTTCCAGCGGTCGTCCGCCCGCGCCTCGGCGAGGAGCCGGGCGCCGGTGCCGGTGGCGTAGCGCCACCCCGGCAACGACGCCACACGCACCCCCAGGGCGGCCGCCAGCAGCACGGTGAAGGACACCACCGGGACGCGCCAGTCCTCGTTCCGCGCCAGTGTCCACACGAGGGCCACCAGGCCCACCGGGGCGATCGTGGCACTCGCCCACGCCATCCGGAGGCAGGCCTTCTCGGCCCGCCGGCGCAGCACCTCGTCCTCCAGCAGTCCCATGGCCACCAGCCGCTCCAGCAGTGCCCGCGACCCCGGCCCCTGGGCCACCGTCCAGGCCAAGAGCCGGAACCCCCACGTGCTCCGGCTCCCGAGCGCCCGCACGACCGCCGTCTCGAAGTCGCCCTCGCCGGGCGCCCCGCTCCCGCCGGTGGTCTCGTTCGCCCGGGTGATGGTGACGTCACCGGAGCGGGAGGCGACGAGCCGGCCGTCCGCGTACATCCTCGCCATGAACAGCTCCGGCACGTTCTTGGCCAGGACCGCGAGTTCGTACGGTTCGAGATCGGGCTCCCGCCCGGCCGCCGACCGTTCGGCACGGCGCAGCGCTCCCCGTGCCGCCCGGCAGCGAAGCCCCGCCCGGGCCGGCCACACAGCGGCTCCCAGCAGAAGAACCACGACCAGCCACATGACGTCCCCTTCCTCGGCGGGTCCACCCAGTGTGGGGAAACCAGGCCCGCCCCGCAATCATCAATCCCTTGCGTGGAAAGGGAGTTGCCCGCCCTGAGGCCGTCTCGCCGCCGTGACGCCGGGAGCTTTCGGCCCGGACTTCGGAACCGCTCGTCCGGAAGGCGGCGGCCACCGAGTCCTCCCCCGAGCGGACCAGGCGTGATCCGTCCCATGGAGAGGCTCGTGGATCTCGACGAAGCAGCCGCCGAGGTGTCCGCGCGGACGCCCGAATGGCAGGCCGCCGGGCTGGTGGTGGGCCGGGTGGCCTGGCGGGAGGCCGCGGCGCCGTGGCCGCACCGGCTGGAGACGGACCGCTCGCGGGTGGCCGATCCCGACGCGATGGGCGTCCGCCTCTACGGACCGGCGGACGCCCTGCTGTCCGTGGTGCTCTTCCGGGGCGGCTGGGCCGATGGCGACCACATCACCGGCGCGGGCGACGCCGGTCCGCTGCCGGGTGCGGGGATCGGCTCGGCGGCGGCCTTCGGCTCCCGGCTCGATGCCTGGGTGGCCCTTGTGTTCGGCGACCCCCGTGCCCCACGGCCGGCCTCCTGAAGCCACCGGGGGCTACCGGGGCTACGGGATCGCCACCGCCGCGCCCGAGACGCGCACGCGCGGCGACGCCGTGTGCGGGTCCACGTGCAGGACGCCGGGGCGGCCGAGGTCCTCGCCCTGGTGGAGGGTGACGGTGGGCGGCACGCCGTCGGGGTCGAGGGCGCGCAGGTAGGCGCCGAAGGCGGCGGCGGCCGCGCCGGTGGCCGGGTCCTCGACGACGCCGCCGACCGGGAAGGGGTCGCGGACGTGGAAGACGTCGGGGGCGGCGCGCCAGACCAGTTGGAGGGTGGTCAGGTCGCGGGCGGTCATGAAGGCGGCGAGGCCGTCGAAGTCGTAGGCGAGCCGCGCCAGGCGCTCGCGGGTGGCGGCGGCCAGCACCAGGTGGCGCGCGCCCGCGTAGGCGTAGCGGGGCGGCAGCGCGGGGTCGAGGTCCGCGCCTTCCCAGCCGAGCAGGGCGAGCGCCCCGGCGACGTCCGCCGCGTCCACGGCCTCGACGTACGGCTCCACGCTGGTGAGGGTGGCGCGCAGGGCGCCGTCCGCGTCCTTCACCACTTCGACCGGCACCTCGCCGGCCGCCGTGCGGTAGAGGTAGTGCCCGGGACCGACCCGTTCGGCGAGCGCCACGGCGGAGGCGACGGTGGCGTGGCCGCAGAACGGCACCTCGGCCAGCGGGCTGAAGTAGCGCACGGTGTGGACGCCGCCGGGGCCGGGGGTCAGGAACGCCGTCTCCGAGTAACCGAGCCCGGCGGCGATGGCGAGCATCCGCTCGGCGGAGAGCCCGGCGGCGTCGAGCACCACGCCCGCCGGGTTCCCGCCGCCGGGGTCGGTGGCGAAGGCGGCGTAGCGGAGGATCTCGGGTGCGCCGGGAGCGGCGTCGTCACTGGTCATGACCGCTCGAACGCGCCCGGCCAGACGCGTGTTCCCGGTCACCGCAGCACCGCCTCCAGCAGGTCGGTGCCGAGCCGGGCGCTGCCGGCCAGGTCGAGTTGGTAGAGCATGTACCGCCCGCGCCGGTGGGTGGTCAGCAGCCCGGCCTTGCGGAGCACCGCCAGGTGCCGGGAGACCTCGGGCGCGCTGAGCTGCCAGGCGGCGGCGAGTTCGCCGGTGGTGTGCGGGCCGCGGGCCATGGTGCGGGCGAGCCGCAGCCGGACGGGGTGGGCGAGCGCCTCCAGCCGCTGCTGGACGACCGCGAGCGAGACCGGTTCGGGCGTGCCCTGCTCGGCGACGGGGTACTGCACGACCGGGCGCCAGCCGGGCGCGGAGACCACCAGCAGGTGCGGGCGCCCGAACGCGGTGGGCACGAAGGTGGCGCCGCCGGCGGCGCTCCCGCTGGTGGTGTTGTCCTGCAGCTTGTCGATGACGATCCGGCGCGGTCCCTCCCCGGCGTCCTCCAGCGCCACCGAGGAGGAGACGGCGGCCAGGGCCTCGGCCGCGCCGTGCCGGACCAGCAGGTCGGTCTTGTGCCGGGCGTCGGCGGCCAGGGCGGGCAGCACCCGCCGCCAGGCGTCGGCGAAGAAGGCGTCCGCGCAGTCCTCCAGCATCCGCCGGACCAGTGCCCGGACGGCGGGCGGGTCGGTGAGCAGCCGGTCGGCGAACTCGGCCTGCCGGGGGCCGCGGGCCAGTGCCAGTTCGCGGGCCCGTTCCTGCGCGACCGGGTCGGTGAGCGGCGAGGCGAAGCGGTGCGCCAGCCGGGAGGCGCCGCAGGTCATCACGAGCGCGGCCCGGACGTACTGCTCGTCGTCGATCCGGTCGACGGCGTCCAGTTCCTCGGTGAGGGTGGCGCCGGGCAGGCCGGGGACGAGGAAGTCGGCGCGCGAGGAGCGCCAGAGGAAGTCGGCCTCGGCGAGCCGTTCGGCGAGCGCGGGCGGGACGGTGGCCGTGGTGCTCGCCGCCCAGCCGTGCAGGTCGGGGTGGTGCGCCGGCTCGGCGAGCACGTGCAGCATCGCGCTGAGTTCGGCCAGCGGGGAGGGGGTGAACAGCAGCCGCTCGTCTGGCAGGCCGGTGATGTCGATGGTCAGGCTCACGGTCCCGATCCTGTCACCTGCGGCGACGCGGTCCGACGCGGATTGACGGGAGTCGTCAATCCGCGTGCCCGGGGCGGCGGCGCGGACGGACGGTACCGCCCATGACCCTGATCCAGACCCCCGAGCGGCGGCCCGCCGACCCGCCGACCCGCAGCGGCCCGGCCGCCCTGTTCCGTCTGCTCACCGCCGCGGGCGGCCCGCGCTACGCGACCGCGCTGCTGGTGGACGCCCTCGGTACCGGGCTGCTGCGGCCGTTCCTGCTGCTCTACGGCATCGGCGTGCTCGGACTGGACGCCGGCCGGGCGGGCCTCGCGATGTCCGCCGGGATGGTCGCGGGCCTGTTCGTCCTCCCGTTGACCGGCCGGTGGATCGACCGGGGCGCGCGCAGCCTGCCGGCGGCGGCGACCCTCCTGGTGCGGGCGGCCGGGTCGGCGGCGCTGCTGCTGTCGGACGGCGTGGCGGGGTTCGCGGCGGCGGCCGTGCTGTTCGGGGTGGGCGGCCAGTCCTGGCCGACCACCCACGCGGCGGTCGTCCCGTCGGTGGC
>NZ_BAAAKJ010000190.1:17995-18573 GCF_039527695.1 Kitasatospora putterlickiae | reverse complement strand
GGCCCGGCGGGCGCCCCGGCCGGGCCGGGCGGCGGGGCGGGCGGCGGAGCGGGCGCGTCCTCGGCCGGGTCGTACCGCTCCAACTGCTGGAACAGGTGCACCTGGCAGTACCCCCGGGTGGCGGAGGTCGGACACTCCCCCGGCGCGCCCACCGGGCAGCGGTAGATCACGGTCGCCACGAGGTCTCCCGAAGGGTCACGCCGCGCCGGACCAGGTCCCGTTCGATCCGGCCCAGGTCCCCGGGGCGCGGCACCCCGATCACCCGGACCTCGCCCTCGCTCACCTGGACCTGGAGGTCGGGCCGCTCCGGCCGGTGGTCCAGGTAGGGCGCGTACCGCTCGCGGCCGAGCGCCGTGCGGGTGACCAGCCGCTGGTTGGCCGAGCCGCGCCAGGCGAGCCGGGTGGGCCGCCCGGCGCGGTAGCGGCCGGTGATCACCGCGTCGGCGCCGTCCAGGGCGGCGGCGGTGGCCGGGTCGGCGGCCAGTTCCTCCGGTTCCCAGCCGGTGTACACCAGCAGGTCGGCGGTCACGCCGGCCCGGCGGCGTTCCGCGTCGGCGGCGGCGAGCAGCGCGGCGAGC
>NZ_BAAAKJ010000190.1:14589-17986 GCF_039527695.1 Kitasatospora putterlickiae | reverse complement strand
CTGCTCCAGGGGTTCGCCGCCGCTGACGGTGAGGCCGTCGAGGCCGTCGGCGAGCGCGGCCCGCCACAGCACGGCGAACCGCTCGACGGTCAGCTCCCGTCCGGTGGAGGGGTTCCAGGTGTGCCGGGACATGCAGCCGGGGCAGGCCAGCGTGCACCCCTGGAACCAGACGCCGAGCCGCCGGCCGGGGCCGAGCGCGGTCACCGGCCGCGAGACCTGGGCGACCAGCGCGATCTCCCGGGCTCCGGCGGCGACGACGGCGTCACCGTTCAGCCCGGCCACCGCTCGACCTCCAGCCGGTAGCCCTCGCCGTCCCCGTCGCCCTCCACGGCGACCACCTCGATGCGCTCGCCGCGCCGGGGCGGGGTCCGGAAGACCTCCTTGGCGAGCGGGTTGACCAGCGCCGACTCGACGGCGGTCAGCACGCCGCGCCCGCCGTGGTCGAGCCGGCGGGTGGCCTCGACCCGCAGCACCTCCCAGGCGTCGTCGGAGAGGGCGAGCGCGGCGCCGTGGACCTCCTGGACGCGGGCCGCCACCGAGGCGATGGCCTTGTCCAGGATGCGCGGCACCCACTTCTCCTGCATGAAGTCCATCGGGATGAAGTTGTCGCCGAAGCGGTTGCGCAGCTCGGGCCGTTTGATCTGGTCGTTGAAGAAGACGTCGAAGGCCTCGCGCAGGGCCTGACGGACCATCACCGGATCGTCGTGGCGGTTGAACGCCCGCCCGGTGGTGCGGGGCGCGGTGGCGCCGGCCCCGTCCGCGCCGCGTGCCGCCTCGGGCCCGGGCTCCTCGCCCGCCCCGCTCCCGCTCCCGCCCGTCGCGCCCTCGCGGTTCGGCTGGTCGCCCATCGTGACGGCGGTGACGCCGAGGTTGGAGGTGAAGATCAGCACGCACTCGGTGAAGTAGACGGTGGCGCCGCGCCCGTCGGTGAGCCGGCCGTCCTCCAGGATCTGCAGGAAGAGGTCGAACAGCCGCGGGTTGGCCTTGTCGATCTCGTCGAAGAGCAGCACGCTCATCGGGTTGGCCCGGACGGCGTTGGTGAGTTCGCCGCCCGCGTCGTGGCCGACGAAGCCGGGCGGGGCGCCGATCAGGCGGTCCCTGGCGTGCTCCTCGGCGAACTCGCTCATGTCGAAGCGGATCGGCCGGGCGTCCTTGCCGAGGATCATCTCGGCGACGCCCTTGGCGAGTTCGGTCTTGCCGACACCGGTCGGACCGGAGAGGAAGAGCGTGCCGCGCGGCCGGCTGGGCGAGCTGGACGCCTGGGCGCCGTTGAGCCCGGCCGCCGAGCGCGTGAAGACCTCCAGGGTGCGGCGGACGGCGTAGGGCTGGCCGATCACCTTGCCATTGAGGAACTCCTCGCCGCCGGCGATGCGTTCGCGCAGCGCGGCGGTCGCCCACGGGTTGTCGAGCACGCCGATCCGGTACAGGCGGGCGGCCTCGTCGAGCCGTTGCACCGGCAGACCACGGTCCAGGGCCATCCGGCCGATCGCCATGACCTCCGAACTGCCCATGCCGTGTGAGGAGTCGGCGAGCGCCTTGGACGCCGTCGCGGTCTCCGCCTCGGTGAGGGTCGGCCCGCCGGTCGCCGCCTGGTAGCGGGCGAGCCCGCCGACCACGTGCCGGGCGGCGGCCAACCGCTGGTCGTGCGGCGGCTGCGGCACGTTGATCACCCGCAGGGCGCGGCTGCCGACCGCGAACTCCCTCGGCAGCTCCTCCTGCCGCTCCACCACCCAGAACACCGTGTTGTACGGCGTCACCGCGCTCGCGCCCTGCACCGGGCGGGCCGTGTGGCCCAACTCCTCGGCGGCCGCGAAGAACCGGGCGGCCTCCCCGGCTACGGGCGCCTGCGGGGAGCCGAGCCGGCCGGCGTACGGGACGACCAGCGCGATCGGCGGGCCGGGGTGCTGGACGACGCCGACCATCGCGTCGCGCAGGCGGTCCAGCAGGTCCAACTCGTCGTCGTCCTCGCCGGAGCCGCCGCCCTCACGAGAACCGCCGTTCCCACCGGCGCCGTTCCCACCTGCGCCGCCCCCGCCGGAGCCCGCCGGGCCCGCGCCGCCGCCGCGCCGCCAGCGCTCGTCGCGCTCGACGAAGTCCCGGATCACCTGGGGGATCTGCTCCGGGGTGGCGCTCAGCCGCAGCAGGGCGATGCGGTCGTTGACCTGGTCGACGAAGGCGATCGCGCCGTAGCCGCGCGCCGCGCAGATCGACTCGATCACCCCGCCGAGGCTGTACGGCGCGAGCGTCGCGCTGCTGCCGGCGGCGTGGTCGTCGGGCAGCAGGTACTGGTCGCGGACGTTGCCGGTGAGCAGCACCTGCGGGTAGACGGTGAGCGCCATGTCCAGTTCGCGGATCCAACTGGGCGTGGCGGGGCCGGGATTGTCCTCGGCGGGTGGCGGCGGGGCGTCCTTGCGCAGGTCCGCGCGGTCCGCGGGTGGGGGCTCAGCGGTCACGGTGACGCTCCTGCGGTTGGGTGCGGACGCCGGTCGACTCGTTCCCGGCGCCGCCCGCCTTCCTGCGGCGACGCGGCGGGGCGGCCTCGGACGGCGGCTGCGGCCACCACCCGCCCGGGACGAAACCGGCGGCCAGCGCGCCCGGCGGCATCGCGGACGTCCGCTCCAGCCGCACGCCGCGCTGCCGGACGCCGTCCTCGATGGCGGGCAACTGCTCGTCGCAGAACCACCGCTGGACGGCCTCGTCCCGTTCCTCGTCCTGCTCCCGGTCGCCGCTGCCGGAGTCGTCGCGGCGGACCACGGCCGTGGACAGGGTCGCCCGGTCCGGCGCCAGCACCAGCCGCAGCCCGTACCCGGAGGCGGGCGGCTCGCCGTCCGTCTCCCCCGCCCGGGCCGCCGCCCGTCCGGTGTCCGGGTCGCCGAACGGCACCACCACCTCGCCGTCCTCGGCGAGCAGGTCCGCGAAGCCGTCGCCGACCCGGTAGTCGCGGGCGCGCAGCACCTCGGCGAGCGCCTCCGCCACCGGCGCGCGGTTGCGGCGCGCGTCGGCCCGGGCCACGGCCGCCTCCACGGCGGGCCGCAGGTACGCGGGGTCCTCGGCGGCGGCGAGGTCCGCGACCAGGCGGTCCCGGTCGGCCGGCTCGGCGTCCTGGGCCAGTTCCACCAGGGCGGCGCGCAGTTCGGCGCGTTCCTCCTCGCGGGCGCGGCGCCGCACCGAGTGCTGGACGAGCGCGGCGAGGTCGGTGAGTGTGGTCCGCACCTCGGAGACGGTGCCGGCGGCCTTCAGCGAGCGCACCAGGGCCGCCACCCGTTCGAGGTCGGCCGGGTCGCAGCGGGGCACATCGCGGTCGAGGATCGTCTGCGCCTCGGCGAGGGCGCCGGCGCGGACCCGCTCGGTCCGTTCGGCCCGCTCGCGCTCGGCGGCGCCGGCCGCGGCGGTGGCG
>NZ_BAAAKJ010000190.1:12341-14522 GCF_039527695.1 Kitasatospora putterlickiae | reverse complement strand
GGCCACCGCCTCCGGCAGCACCGCCGACCAGACGTCCTGCACCGCCTCCGCCAGCTCCCGCGCCGCACGGGCGTTGGCGGCCCGCGCCCGCTCGATCGCCCGCGCCAGCTCGGCCTCGTCCGCCCCCGCCCCGACGGTGACGGTCTCCACGACGACCCGGGCCGTCCGGTACGCGCGCCGCAACTGCCCGGCTTCGCCGCGCAACCCCTGGGCCTGCTCGCTCAGTTCGCCGAGCCGGGCGCGCAGTTCCGCCCGCCGCTCCTCGGCCCGGCGGAGGTTCTCGGCGCGCTGGGCCTCGGCGGCCAGCCGGGCGCGCAGCTGCCGGCGGCGCTCGGCCTCCTGGTTGACATAGGACCACCCGTATCCCGCGGAACTGCTCACCGGCCGCCTTCCGAGCGCGAGTCGTGACCTGCGGCGCGGACCGGGAGCGTGCCACCGGTCCGGCCCCCTGCGCACGCGCCGCCGAGGCCGGTGCGGGACGTGAGTGGCGTCACACGACAAGTGACCGCGCGCGAACCGGCACCGCCCCCGAGGTGCTGCTGAGGCACCATCATGCCGCAGATCCCGCCCGGGCCGTCCAGCCTTTGCGAATCCGAGATCACCCCCCCGCGAGGCGCCCCGGCACGCTAACCTGGCGGACGGCCGACGGGTGGGAATCGGCGAACCGGGACCGGGCGGGGGTGAGCGGCGATGACGTCGGACGACGTGCTGGCGACGCTGCGCGCGCACTGGGACGAGATCTGGGAACTGCTCGACGAGCCCTCCCGGGACAGGCTCCGGGCGCTCGCCGAGGACACGACCGGCGATCCGGAGCGAATAGCGCGCAGGATCGTCCGGCTGGTGCGCGCCACCCTGCCCGACGGGCACCCGGTGCGTGAACTCTTCGACGACTCGACGCGCTTCGTCCGGGACCGCGACGGCGCCGACGTCGTCGTCAACGGCCCGGCCTCCGGCTCCGCCGCTCTCGTGGCGAGCGTCGCGGACCTGCTCCGGCCCACCCCGGCGCCCGCCGGCCCCACGCCCCCGGACGACGCCGACGACTGGCTGCTCGCCGCGGACTCCGTCACCGCCACCGCCTACCGGGCCGGCGGACACGACCCCGCCGACCCCGGCCTCATCCGGCTGACCGACCCCCAGGGGACCGTCCGCCTCCCGTCGTTCCAGTTCGACGACGCCTCCGGCCGGCCGCTGCCCGTCGTCGTCGCCGTCAACCGCCTGCTCGACGCCGCCGACGACCCGTGGGGCGTGGCCGACTGGTGGCTGGGCGCCAACGCCTGGCTGGACGCCGTGCCCGCCCGCCTGCTGGGCACCACCGGCGAGCACACGCTGCTCGCCGCCGCCCGCGCCGAGATCGCGGAGTGGTGAGGGCGTGCCCGACGTGAAGGTCCCCACCGCGACCGTGCGCGCCACCCCGTTCCGCGAGGTGCTGCCCGCCGGTACCGTCCTGCACCGCGTGCACTCCGCCGCGTACCCGGCCACCTCGTTCAACCCGTACCCGTCCGACACCCACTACGAGGGCGGCCGGTTCTGCTCCTACGAGGGCGACGGCACCCACCTGCCGTACCTGTACGCCGGGTTCTCGGAGCGGACGGCGGTGATGGAGACGCTGGTCCGCGGGGTCCCGTTCGACGAGCGCGGCTGGCGGCGGATCCGGCGCGCCTCGGTGCGGGGCCGGGTGCTGTCGCGGATCGAGACCACCTGCGACATCCCGCTGGTCGGCCTGATGACGCTCGATCAGCTCGCGGCCGTCCACCAGGACGAGTGGCTGATCCACTCCACGCCCGAGGCCTACCCGCGCACCCGCCGCTGGGCGGCCTGGATCCGCGGCCAGGCGCCGTGGGCGCTCGGCCTGCGCTGGCCGTCCAAGCGGGACCTGGGGAGCAGCGCCTGCGTCCTCTACGAGCGCGACGCCGCCACCCCGCTCGTCAAGCCGGTCGACACCGTGCCCGTCCCGCTGGACACCGCCGAGGGCGCCGAGTTGCTGAACCACCTCCTCGCCCCCGCCCGCACCCGGATCGACCCGCCTCGGCGGTAGGCCGGGGCCGGGCCGGACGGGCCGGAGGGCGGCGGTGCGAGAACTTTGCAAAGTGCGAACTTTGCAAAGTTTTGCCGCATACCCGCAGCTCACCGCCGTGAAGCCGGCTCCTGTCCACACTTTGCAAAGTGTGGACTTTGCAAAGT
>NZ_BAAAKJ010000190.1:0-12329 GCF_039527695.1 Kitasatospora putterlickiae | reverse complement strand
GCGGGATCGTGGGGCGGGCGGCGCTACCGGGTCAGGGGCAGAGGCGGCCCGGGCGGCACTCGGGGTCGGTCGGGCCGGATCCGCCGGGCTTGTAGTTGGACCACCAGATGGGCGTGCTGCCCGCGTAGACCACCAGGTTTCCGCTGTTCTGGATGGCCAGGTAGGCGCCCGGGTGGTACGGGGTCCGGCTGTTCCACACGGCGCGCATGGCGGCGTCGTACGCGACGAGGTTGCCGTCGGCCTGCATGTAGAGGTAGGAGCCGACGCCGTACGTGCCGACGGCCGTCCAGATGGCGACGTTGTTCTTGTACAGCACCACGTGCCCGTCCCACTGCTGGTACAGCACGGTGCTGCCGTCCGGCGAGGACCAGCTCTCCCCGCGGTTGAGCCCCGCGGTGCCGTAGATGACGGTCTGGTTGGCGTCGGACACCGCGGCGGCAGCGGCGGCGGGAGCACCCGCGGCCGGGGCGCCGTCGNNNNATCAGCACGGCACCGGCGGCGACGCCGACGCGGGGAACGAGGGAACGCGCGATTCTCATGACGGGCACTCTCCTGAAGTCGCTGCACCATGGGACGGGTACCGTGCCGCCGCTCCCCCTCGGGTTCGCGCCGGCCCGGCCAGTCTCACCGCGCGCGACGCGGCCCGGCAAAGCCCTTCGGCCTCCCTCGAATCCGGACGCCGCCGCCGTCAGTCCGCGTCCGCCTCCACCGGTTCCTCGGCGCGCTGGTCCTCGGTGCGGCCGAGGCGCCAGTAGCCCATGAAGCAGACGGCGCGCCGGTCGTAGCAGCGCTCGCCGACCAGGTGGCGGCGCAGTTCGCGGACGGTCGCCGCCTCGCCCGCGATCCACGCGTACGGCGCGCCGTCCGGCAGCGCGGCTGCGCGGACGGCCTCCGGGAGCGCGGGCACGCCCGGTGCGCCCCGGTGCAGCCAGGTGATCTCGGTGCCGGGACGGCCGGCGGGCAGGTACGCGTGCTCCCGCGGCCCCTCGACCTCGGCGAACACCTTCACCGGCAGCCCCGGGGGCAGTTCGTCGAGGATCGCGGCGACGGCGGGCAGGGTGGACTCGTCCCCCGCGAGCAGCACCCAGTCCGCCCCGTCCGGCAGCCGGAACTCGACGCCGCCGGCCTCCTCGATCGCCGGCCCGCAGACGATCACCCGGTCCCCCGGCGCCGCCGTCATGGCCCAGCGCGATCCGGGCCCGTGGTCGCCGTGGACGGCGATGTCGATGTCGACCTCGTCGGGGTCGTGGCGCTGCGCGCGCACGGTGTAGGTGCGCAGCACCGGGCGGACGGCGGGGTCCATGGCCCGCCAGCTCTGGTACCAGCCGAACTCCTCCTCGCCCTCGGGCGCGACGGGTTCGGTCTGCCCGGGGAGCGGCAGCAGGAGCTTGATCCGCTGGTCGAGTCCGCCGTTGACGAAGCCGACGAGGGCGGGGCCGCCGAGGGTGATCCGGGCCATGTGCGGGGTGACCCGGTCGGCCCGGACCACCTGGAGCGGGAAGAGCAGGAAGCGCGCGGGGGCGGTGGTGCTGGTCAGGACCGTCTCCTCTCACGGTAATTTAGGTAAGGCTAACCTATATTGACGCGTGTTCGCCCCGGTTCCGCCTTCGCCGCCCTATCCTCGGCAGGACACGCGATCGCGGTACCCGGAAGGGGTGGTGTCGGAATGTGGCCACGCGTCAACGGCCTGCGCTCGATGGAACTCGGCACCCCGGGCGGCGTCCGGGCTCGGCTGAACGCCCTGGCACTGGCCGGCCGCAAGACCGCCACCACCGGCCTGCTGGCGGAGTACGCAACGGAGGCCGAGGGCCTGGAGTACCCCGGCGAACGGCTGGCGCTGCTCGACGACGGCGGCGAGCCCGTCGGGGTCATCGAGATCACCGGCGTGGAGGTGAAGCCGTTCGCCGAGGTCACCTGGGAGCACGCCCGGGCGGAGGGCGAGGGCGACACCTCCCTGGAGGAGTGGCGCACCGGCCACCGCGGCTACTGGGAGCGGCTGGGCACCCCGGTGGACGACGGCACCCCCGTGGTCTGCCTGGCCTTCCGCCTCACCGGGCCTCCGGGAGCCCCCTCGGGACAGACCGGGTGAGACGCTGTCGCCGTGATGGAACAGCAGTCCTTCCGGACGCACCTGCGGCACGCCGCCACCGTCATCCTGGAACGCGTCCCCGAGCAGCTGAAGCCTGAGATATACGTCCTCGCCTTCAACGTCTGGCGCGTCGACGCCGACAACCGCCGCCCGTACGTGGACATCGGCTACAACACGGAGAGCCGGTACGAGGAGGAGACGCGGCGGGGTGCCGACGGATGGGAGGCCCGTTGGAACTACGCCTTCTGGATCCTCGAAGGCTTCGACAAGCTCGGCAACGTCCCCGAGGACCAGACCGGCGGCCCGCTCTACGAGCAGGAGGCTGGGCGTCCCCGCCGTGCAGTGCTTCCCCCACCTCGCCTCGAACGAGGCGTACTCCCTGGACCGCCGGCTGACCGCGGGACTCGGCGCCGACCATCCCGCGATGGCCCTGCTCGCCGCCGACTGCGAGGCCCTCGCCGCCCGGTACGGCGTCCCGCTCGGTGTCGCCGGCACCATGACCGTCACGGACGGGCTCAACCTCGTGTTCGTCCCGCGCGAGTTCCAGCCGGCCGCCGACGGCTTCGACGAGCGGTTCCACTTCATCGGCCCCTCGATGGGCGGGCGTGAGCAGTCCGAGCAGTGGTCGCCGCCCGACCCTGACGCGCCGCTGCTGTACGTCTCGCTGGGCACCGTCTTCAAGGGCCGCCCGGAGTTCTACCGCGCCTGCGTGGACGCCGTCTCCGACGGCCCCTGGCAGGTGGCGATGACCGTAGGCGACACGGACGCCGCCGCACTGGGCGCCCTCCCGAGCCGGGTACAGGTCCGGCCGCGCTTCCCCCAGCCGGCGGTACGGCGCCATGCCGCCGCCTTCGTGTCGCACGCCGGGATGAACTCCGTCATGGAGGCGCTGGACTACGGGGTCGGCCTCGTCGCCGTCTCCCGGACCCCCGAGCAGGCCGCCAACGCCGCCCGCCTGAGCGAACTCGGCCTCGGCGAACACCTGGACGCCGACCTGGTGAGCGCCGAGGCGTTGCGGGCGGCGGTCAGCCGGGTCGCCTCGGACCCGGCGGTCCGCGGCAACCTCGCGGAGATGCGCCACGCCGTCCAGCGAAGCGGCGGTGCCACCCGCGGCGCCGATGTGATCGAGCACTACCTGCGGTAGCGCTCAACCCCGCCCGTCCCATCGCATCCGAGCGACACCGGCTAGGCTCCGGCACGGCCGGTCCAACCCTGGTGATCGAATTGGCGGAGCCTGTTTCCGCGGTCGCGCTGATCGGGGGGTTCGGTGCGTTGATGCGCGGGCTCTCCACCCGCTTCGAGCAACTGCGCCACGGATACTTCGGCGTCACCGCGCCTGTCCAGCGGCTGGGCAGGGAGACGTCAACCGCTCAGAACGCGCAGAAGGTGGACGATCACCGGCCGTTTCTGGTCCACCTGATGGGGCCTGGGATCGGCGACGCGGGCGTGTTCGAGGTGGAGGCGGTCCTCGGCTTCACGCCGACCCATGCCGTGAAGGTCAGCGCCGGCTGCAACCGTGAGATCGACCACGCGGCCACCGCCCTGCTCACCGCCGCAGTCGTCGACGTCCTCGGGGATGTCGTCAAGGCCGAACTCCTGCGGGGGCAGGAGGCGGTGGTCGCCGGACAGCCCAGCGACCGGAGTAGGAAGTCGGCGGGGCCGACTTCCTACTCCGGGTCAGGGAGTGGTGGGTTGGCCGTGGGTGGTGAGGGCTTGGTGGGTGCGGGCGTGCTGGGGCGGGGCTGAGGAGGGTGGGGAGGTCGCGAGGGTCGGCAAGACGGGCGCCGAAGAGGTTGCTGCGGTGGCGGGGCGGCACGGTGATGCGGGCGGCGTCGCGTCCGGTGAGGGTGCCGCCGTCGAAGACGAGAGTGAGGCGTTCGAGGTAGCGGTCGGCGGGGGTGAAGTCGACGGCGAGGAGGTGGGTGACCGGGCGGTGCAGGACGGTCTGGGCGTGCAGGACGCGGATGGCGGCGCCGTGCGCCCCCCTTCTCGCCACCGAACGGAGAGAACCGGTCGATCGTCGGGAGGGTCCGCCGTGGACGACCTTTACGTGTTGTCATGGCTGGACCACTCTCTATGATCGGGAGGATCCCCCGTGATCATCAGGAAAGTGCTCCTCGCCATCACCGCCTTCGCGACTGCGGCAGCGCTCGCCCTAGGGGTCGGGACCACCGCCACCGCCGCTCCGTCCTCCGCTCAGCAGGCATCCGGCAGCCAGGCCGCCGCCGGCTACTACGGCTGGTACTACCTGTTCAACAACAAGACCGAGCGTTGCGTCGACGACAGCTTCGCCTACCAGTTGCGCGGCTTCGGCTGCAACTTCCAGTCCTTCCAGACGTTCTTCGTCGAACAAGGGGCGGACGGCTACTACTACCTGGGGAACCAGGCGACCGGCCGGTGCATCGACGACAGCGCCGAGTACGGGCTGCGCGGGTTCGCCTGCCACTACGGGGACTACCAGGACTGGCGCATCTACAACACCAACCACGGCGTCGCCCTCCAGAACAGGGCTACCGGCCGGTGCATCGACGACAGTGCCGAGTACGGGCTGCGAGCCGTTCCCTGTTACAACAACATCTATCAGGCCTTCGTGTTCGACCGGCCGTGACCCGATGTCGGCGTGATTGATCTTGCTTCCCGACCGGGCGCCGGCCTGATGGCCGGCGCCCGGTTCATCTCCGTCAACGAGGTCACCCCGCTTCGGGACCACCGCTCCCGACCTCCAGGAGCAGATCGGCCTCGACGTCCGACGGCTCCTTTGGCACCGGGGTCAGGGCCCACGGCCCGGTGCCGCCGAGCGCTCCCGCCACGAAGAAGTACTCCTCCCCGCCCACCAGCGCGGCCACGATCCGGCCGGCGCCGTTCCAGGTCACGTCCGTCTCCCCCATCCGCCACACGCTCGGGTTCCGCTGCAGGTGGCCGTTGTGGGCGAACACCAGCGTCCCGCCACGCCCCGCCTCCAGGCTCCGGATGGCGAGCAGGTTCCGGGCCATGATCTCGTCCCTGGTCCCCAGCAGCCCCGCGAGCCGCTCGCCCGGCTCGCCCGGCCGCGCCGCCTGGCGGTGGTACCGCAACAGATCGGCGCCCGCCGTCAGTTGCGTCCTCGCCCGCTCCCACTCCGCCCGCGAGGTGGCCGCGATCAGCTCCGCCGCCCTCGCGTACAGCACGCCGAGCAGGTCGTCCGCGACCGCCCGCAGCCGGTCCGCCTCCGCCGACGCGCCCGGCGACATCGCCGCGTCCAGCACCGCCTCCGCCCGGCTCCACCGCTCGTCGTCCCCGACCAGGGCCGCCACGTCCAGGTCGGTCCCCAGGTAGTCGCGGGCGTGTTCGAGGTACGGGCGCGGGCTCGGGGCCGTCGTGTTCTCGGTCGGGGCGTCGAAACCGTGGAACGCCAGGCGCTCCTCCGGCGGACGGGTGTGGTTGTACGCGCGCATCCAGGCGACCAGCTCCCGGTTCGGCTCCTGCTCGCCGAAGCCGTGGGTGAAGCCGTCGCGCAGCACGTCGTCCAGCGACCCCGCCCCCTCCCGGACGAAGGCGTCCACCGCCAGCGCCGCCACCCGGTCCGTCTCCAGGGCGATCGACCGGAAGCCGCGCTCGACCAGCCGCGCGCACAGTTCGTTGCGGGCCCGCCCGAAGGCCGGCTCCTGGTGGGTGGGCTCGCCGAACGCCACCAGGCCGCACGACGGGGGCAGGAAGTCTCGGATGTCCTGTGTCATGAGCCTCAATCGTATCCCTGAAAGAGCGGTTGAGACTTTTACGGTCTCAGCCCGAGGAACCTCTTATAAAGTCTCAAAGTGACCAGTAACCCCACCGGGAAGCGGAACCTGCGCCCGACCGACCTCGCACGGGAGCACGGGCTCTCCGCGCAGGCCGTCCGCAACTACGAGCAGGACGGCTTCCTCCCGCCCGCCGAGCGGACCCCCACCGGGTACCGGATCTACACCGAGCTGCACGCGACGGCGCTGCGCACCTTCCTCGCGCTCGTCCGGGCGTACGGGCACCGGACCGCCGGGGCGATCATGAACGCCGTCCACGACGGCCGGACCGACGACGCCCTGACCGCCGTCCACCGCGGACACGGCCAGCTGCTCCGCGACCGCGAAACCCTCGCCGCCGTCCGCGCGGCCGTCGACCACCTGACGGCGGCGACCACGCCCGAAGACCCCGCCGGCCCGCTCCCCCGCACCATCGGCGAACTCGCCCACCGCCTCGGGCTCACTCCCGCCACCCTGCGCGCCTGGGAGGCCGCCGGCATCCTGCGCCCCGCCCGCGACCCGGCCACCGGCCACCGCGTCTTCCACGCCGGCGACGTCCGCGACGCCGACCTCGCCCACCTGCTCCGCCGCGGCGGCTACCGGCTGGCGGACATCGCGGCGGTCGTCGAGCAGATCCGCACGGCCGGCGGCACCACGGCCCTCGCCGCCGCGCTGGCCGACTGGCGGCAGCGGCTCACCGACCGCGGACTGGCCATGCTGAACGCGGCCGCGCAACTCCACAACTACCTTGCGGGATGAGGGCTACCATCGCTCACATGCCCAAGCGGAAGCGCAACCGCCCCGCCCCCGTCCCGGCACTCCTCGACGCTCCGGAGAACCGCGCGCTGATCGCCCACCTCCGCGAACAAGCGACCCCGCCCAGCGGGCCGGACGACCTCACGCTCGGCCCCTGGCAACTGCACACCCACCCCGACGTCTGCGACCGGCTCCGCGAGTTGGCACCGCGCCACCCCGTGGACAACGCCTACGGCATGCCGGTCCTCGCGTTCGAGGGCGTGGCCGCCGTCGTCGCGGCCGGCCTCGGCACCCTGCTGGTCCGCCTGCCGAGCCTCCCCGAGGGCATCGAACCCGCACGCCCGCGGCCGCCGCTCACCGACGGCGAGTGGCGTACCGTCAACGCCTACCCCCACAACTGCACCAGTGCCGAAGGCACCGCCCGCCTCACCGCCCTGGTCCGCGAGGCGCTGCTGCACGCCCGCGACCTGAGCCGCAACCGGCCCCGGTACTGAGCGCGGCCGGTCCCGGAGGTCGTCCGGCAGGCGCCCGGTTCAGACGCGTTCGAGCGGGCGGTGCGGTGCCTGCGGCAACTCGACCTCGATCGCGTCGCCGGGGCGGATCACGCCCCCCTCCCGGACCACGCCCATGATCCCGGCCTTGCGCACCACGTTCCCGGCCTCGTCCCGCCCGACGACCTGCTTCAACAGGCCGTCCTGGAAACGGTCGATCTGCAGGCACGGGTTGCGCAGCCCGGTGACCTCCACCACCGCGTCCGCCCCGATCCGCAGCAGCGCGCCGGTCGGCAGGGCGAGCAGGTCGATCCCGCGCGTGGTGACGTTCTCCCCCAACTGCCCGGGTGCCACGGTGAATCCACGCTCGCCCAGGTCGCCGAACAGCTCCTCGTGGATGAGGTGGACCTGCCGCAGGTTCGGCCGCGTCGGGTCCTGCGCGACGCGCGAGCGGTGCTTGACCGTCACCCCCGCGTGCACGTCGCCCTCCACCCCGAGCCCGGCGAGCAGCGTGACGCTCTCCCGGTTCGGCTTGGTGAAGGAGTACTCCCCGTTGCTGCTGACCGCGACGACCGTTCCACTCATCCGTGTGCGACCTCTCGTTCCCGGCGGTGATCCACCAGCCACCCTAGCCCCCCGCCCCCGCGGCCTTCGTCGGCGGCGACGAGCGGGCCGGCTTCACGGCTGCCGGGGCTCCGGGACCTCGACGACGAAGAAGAGGAAGCTCATCTTGGTCGACAGGTGGTGGAAGTCCTTGGGGAACAGCTCCCGCGCGGCCGGGTCGGGTTGCGGCTCACTGAGGGTGACGAGGCGGAAGCCGGCGGCGGTGAAGGCGTCGGTCATCGCGTGCAGGGGGCGGCGCCAGAAGGTCACCGGGTAGGACCGCCCGTTGAACGTCCATTCGTCGGTGTAGCCGGTGGTGGCGAAGTAGTCCGGCCGGGGGTTCTGGATCGCGTAGTCCACGAACGGGTGCTGGACGGAGGCGATCAGGCGGCCGCCGGGCCTGAGCACCCGGTGCATCTCGGCGAGCGTGGGCCCCCAGTCCTCCAGGTAGTGCAGCACCAGGGACGCGACCACGTCGTCGAAGGCGCCGTCCTCGAAGGGCAGCCGCTCGCCGAGGTCGCCCACGTGCAAGTCGGCGTCATCGCCGAGGCGTTGGCGGGCCAGCGCCAGCATGCCGGCGCTGGAGTCGATGCCGGTGACGACGGCGCCACGGTCGCGCAGGTCGGCGGAGAGCGCGCCGGATCCGCAGCCCGCGTCCAGGATCCGGCGGCCGGTCACGTCCCCGGCGAGGGCGAGGACGGCGGGCCGGGCGTGGTAGGCGTTGAGGAGGTTGTTCTCGGTCTCCTCCGAGAACGCCTCGGCGAAGCCGTCGTAGTCGTTCACCCGGGCCGGGGCCGCGGGCTGGAGGGGGGTCTCGGAACCGCCGGTGGTACGGGTCATCGCCGCAGCCTAGCCCGGTCGGCGACCTGCCGCAGGAGAACCGTCGGGGACGGTATGACCGCGCACCAGGTGTTCTCGGTCCCGTCGTCGGCCGACCCCCAGGCCGCCACCACCGGGAGTTCGCAGTGCTCGCCGGCCCCCAACGGCGGCAGGGTCCACGCCATGCCGCGGTGGTCGCCGAAGTCGACGCCCCAGCCGTTGAACGACCGGGCGCAGACCTCGTCGAGCAGCGCGGCCCAGCGCCGGGGCCGTTCGTGCGCGTCGCCCGCCCAGCAGATCGCCTCCTCGTCGTGGCCGCCGACGGTGAGGCGGGTTCGCTCGTCCTCGACGGTGATCGCCGCCAGCGCCTGCCCACCGTCCCAGTAGGCGTCCGCGCCCTCGGCGAGCCGCGCCGGCAGCGACGCCTCGAACCGCACCCGCGTGAGCGCGACCAGGGCGTCGATCCGCCAGACCGCCGCCTGACAGCCGGTCAGCGGTCCCCAGGCCTCGGGGTCGAGGTCGGGGTCGTACGCGGTCAGCAACAGCTCAACGCGGGCCGCGGGGCGGCTCCAGCGGGCGACGACCGTGCCGCCGCCCGGCAGTTCGAACAGCTCGTCGGGCAGCGGCGGGAGGACGGTGTCCCCGACCGCCGTCTCGAAGGTCAGCGGGCCGAACGGCGTGGCGAGCGCGGGCCGTTCGACCGGCTGGAGGGCGGTGCGGGCGAGGACGGGGAGCAGCATCCGCCCACCGTACCGGGGGCCGCGTCAGGCGTAGGGGCTGTGCATGGTGAGCCAGCGGATCTCCAGGTCCTGCTCCAGGTAGTCCATCCGGTGCTCCCAGAAGTCGCGCATGTGCGGCAGGGCGAGGTGGGCGTCGAGGTCCTCCTTGCTGCGCCAGGCCTCGTAGAAGACGAAGACGCCGGGGGCGTCGCGGTCCTCGTGGAAGTGGTACTCCAGGCAGCCGGGTTCCTGGCGGGTCGGCTCGACGAAGGAGAGGAGGAGCCGGCGCAGGTCGTCGACGCGCTCGGGCTTGGGGCGGGCGGTGCCGACGAGGGTGTAGGGCTGGGCCACGGGGCGGATCCTTTCGAGAGGTACGAGCGATCTCGTACCTCGGGACGCTAGGCGACCGGGGAGGTACGATGCAAGTCATACCTGGAAGGTGGTGGCGATGCCCGACGACGAGGGACACCCGGACACGGCGGAGATCGAGCTCGGCCGGGTCCTCGCGGCGCTGGCCGACCCGCTGCGGCGGCGCGTCGTACGGGAGCTGGCCGCCGGGCCGAAGGACGGCGCGCGGACGTGCAGTTCGTTCGCGCTGCCGGTCGGCAAGGCGACCGTCACCTACCACTTCCGCACGCTGCGCGAGGCCGGGCTGATCCGCCAGGTCGACCGGGGCAACAGCCGGATGGCCACGCTGCGCCGCGCGGACATCGAGCGGCGCTTTCCCGGCCTGTTGGCGATCCTGACGGCGGAGGAGACGGACGCGGCGGCGGAGTGACCCGTCAGCCCTGCCGCGGCGCCGCGAGGCGGAACAGGACGTTGCGGCGCAGCGGCCCCTCGGGCGCGTCGGGATCGTCGAAGTCGTCCGCCGGGTCGGTGGTCATACCGAGCCGGCGCATCACGGCCTGCGAGCGGAGGTTGCCGGCCGTGGTGACGGCGAGGATCTCGGGCAGCGCGAGCGTCTCGAAGCCGAAGGCGAGGACGGCCCGCGCGGCCTCGGTGGCGTAGCCGTGCCCCCAGGCCGCCCGGGCGAGCCGCCAGCCGATCTCCACCCCGGTGAACGGCAGGCCGTCGTCCACCTCGTCCAGACCGGCGAACCCGATGAACTCACCCGTGGCCCGGACCTCGACGGCCCACCATCCGTAGCCGCGCCGGTCGAAGTCGGCCCGGAAGCGGGCCACGGAGGCGTCGCTCCGCTCGCGGGTGAGGACGTCGCCCAGGTGCTCGCGGACCTCGGGGTCCGCGTTCATCGCCGCCCACGGTTCGAGGTCGGACGCGCGCCAGCGGCGCAGCAGGAGGCGGTCGGTGTTCAGGTCGGTCATGCCGCCCAGCCAAGGTGATCACGCGGCCGGGGGCAAGCGGGTTTCGGCCGATACCCCGCGCCGGCGCGGCGGGACGTGACGCGGGTCACCGCAACGGCGGCGAACGGCGGGACAGGGAACGGCTGTGGAGAATTCGATTCGCGCCCGGGTGCGCGCCGGGGACGCGACGGCGTTCGGGCAGATCTTCGAGGATCATTCCGGCGCCGTGCACCGGCACGCGCTGCGGATGACCGGCGACTGGGCGGTGGCCGAGGACGTCGTGTCGCTGACCTTCCTGGAGGCGTGGCGGCTGCGCGAGCGGGTGGCGCCGGAGGGCGGGAGCCTGAGCCCCTGGCTGCTGGGCATCGCGACCAACGTCATCCGCAACACCCGGCGCGCGGCGCGCCGGCACCGCGCCACCCTGGCCAGGCTGCCGCCGCCCGAGGCCACGCCCGACTTCACCGCCGAGCTCGCCGGCCGGATGGCTGACGCGGAGCAACTCGCCGCCGCCAAGGCGGCGTTGGAGCTTCTGCGACCGGCCGACCGGGAGGTGTTCGCGCTCTGCGTGTGGGAGGGGCTGGACCACGCGGCGGTCGCCGAGGCGCTGGGCCGGCCGGTGGGGACGATCCGCTCGCGGCTCTCGCGCGCCCGGGCCCGGCTGCGGGAGCTGACGGAGCGGGAGCTGACGCGGTCACGCTCCGCCCGTTCGGCGGCCGCAACGCAACGCCCGCGCGGCATCGGACAGTTCACAGGTGATCGCGCGATCGCGGTCCGGTCGACGAAGGAGACGCCCCGATGAACGCCACCCCCGAGGACCTGTCCCGGCAGGCCGAGCGGGAGGAGCTGGCCCGGCTGCTGCCGGCCGCGGCGGCCCGCGGGCTCTCCCCGCACCGCCACCTCCTGCGGAAGGAACATCTGTTGAACGCCATCACCGAGGAGCAGCGACCCGCCACGGCACCCCGTCGGCCCCGGCTCGCCCGGCGCCTGGCGCTCCCGTTCGGGCTCGCCGTCGCGGCGGCGGGGATCGCGCTCGTCGCCCTGCCCGGCGGCCAGGACGGCGGGCCCGCCGGCTCGACCGGCTCGCTCGGCAGGATCACCAACGTGAACTACGCCCTGGAGCACACCGACGACGACGTGGTCACGCTCACCGTGCAGGACTCCTCCAAGCCCGTGGACACCGCCCAGCTCCAGCGTGACCTCGACAGCCTCGGCGTCAACAGTCGCGTGTACGTGGGTGATCCCAACTGCCAGGCCGCCCCGCCGACTCCCGCGCCGGGACCCGACGACGCCGCGAACAAGGACTGGTTGGAGAGCCGCGGCTGGACGATGGAGGGGGTGGTCGGCACCAATCGGACCGTCCTGTCCGTCCGTCCCGATCGGATCGCCGCGGGCACGCAACTGTTCCTGTTCTTCTCGCACGCCCCGTCCGGACCGGCGGGCGAGCTCACCATGATAGCCGGTCTGCTGGTCACCCCCGCACCCGCGTGCATGCCCGTCACGGCCTACCAGGTCCCGCCTGCGGGGTAAGGCCGCGTCCTGGGAACGGAGTGGGAAGTCAGCCGGTCCGACTTCCCACTCCGGGCACGGCCAGGGCTCGCGGTCGAGGCGTCGAGGCGCTCGCGGAGGGCCGCCGATCACCGGTGCCTTCGTCATGACCGGGCGGCCGGGCGACCGGGCGGCCGGGCGACCGGGCGGCCGGGAGGCCGGGAGGCCGGGAGGCCGGGAGGCCGGGAGGTCCTAGTAGCAACGCCGTTCAGTTAGGGCGGTCTGGGCTGCGTCAAGGGTCGGTTGTGAGC
>NZ_BAAAKJ010000189.1:23597-30878 GCF_039527695.1 Kitasatospora putterlickiae | reverse complement strand
GGCGTAGCCCTGGCCGACGGCCCGGAACTTCCAGGCGCCCGCCCGTCGGTAGAGCTCGCCCGCGACCAGCGCGGTGACCTCGTCGGCGTCGGTCATCGCGAACTCGGCCAGGGCCGGCGCGCCGTCGCCGGCCGCAGCGTCGAACAGCTGCAGGCGCAGCCCGCCCACCGCGCGGAACGATCCGCCCTCGGAGGACCCGGCCAGCACCACCCGGTCGACGTCGGCCGGCAGCTTGCCGAGCTCGGCCTCGACGGTGTCGGTGATCTCGCCGCCGTCGGCGGTCTGCTGCTTGGGCAGGTGGCGCACCAGGCCGGACGGGTGGCGCGGCTGGTTGTAGAAGACGAAGTCGGCATCCGAACGGACCTTGCCGCCCGGGCCGAGCAGCAGTGCGGAGGCGTCCACGTCCGGCGCACCGGGCGTGGCGCTCCAGCGCAGCACGGCGCGGACCGCCGCCACCGGCAGTGCGATGTTGGCGCCCTTGGCCATCACGTGCGTCATAGCCGACCATCCTGCCTGTTCGCCACCCCTTCGGACAACGTGACCGGGGGAGGCGTCGTGGGGGGACTTTGCCAACGCTTGCGGTTTGTGAAGTGGAGGGTAACCTTCCGAGAATTCGCCATTGCGGAACCGGCGCGCGCCCGGAGCCGTCCGTACGATGGGCGGGCGGGAGGCCTCGGGGGCCGGTCGACGATGACCGGCCGGAACCGGGCCGGGAACCACCAGGGCCGCCGAGCGGGTTGAACCGGGTGCGGCACCGGGGCTCTTCACCGCCCCCTCACCCGCCTCCGCCGGACCGGCGGCCGAACCCCTGAGGAGAGCACCTTGCGCCACTTCGGCCACCTCGCGGACGACGTCCGCGACCGGCTCTTTCTCGCGGCGCCGGGGGAGTTCTCCCCCGGCGGCGACCCGGCCGTGCTGGCCACCGCGCTGGGTGCCACGCTCTACAGCCCGGCCACCCGGCCCACCCTGCGCGCCGACATCCGCAAGCAGGCCGCCCAGGGGGTCGTCTCGATGGTCCTCTGCCTGGAGGACGCCATCGCCGACCACGAGGTGCCGCAGGCCGAGGCCAACCTGGTGGCCCGGCTCGGCGAGCTGTGGGCGGAGGTCACGGAGGGTGTCGGCGAGGCCGGAGCGCCCACCGATTCCTTCACGGGTTACGCACAGGATCTTCCCCTCCTCTTCATCAGAGTGCGGACCGCCGCCCAGCTCACCGACCTCGCGGAGCGGCTCGGACCGTCGATCGGCGTGCTCACCGGCTTCGTCCTGCCCAAGTTCACCGAGGAGACCGGCGGGGACTTCCTGGAGGCGCTCGCCGCCGCCGAGACGGCCACCGGGCACCGGCTGTTCGCCATGCCGGTCCTGGAGTCCCCCGAACTCGCCCACCTGGAGACCCGCCGCGACCAGCTGTTCGGCATAGCCCGGCTGCTCGACAAGCACCGCGCGCGGGTGCTCGCCGTCCGCCTCGGCGTCACCGACCTCTGCTCCGCCTACGGCCTGCGCCGCTCGCCCGACCTGACCGCGTACGACGTCGCCCTGGTCGCCTCGGTGATCGGCGACGTGGTCAACGTGCTCGGCCGCGCCGACGGCACCGGGTTCACCGTCACCGGACCGGTCTGGGAGTACTTCCCGGTCCAGGAGCGGATGTTCAAGCCGCAGCTGCGCCGCACCCCGTTCGCCGAGGCCGAGCCCTCGCGGGAGGCGGTCCGCCGGCGGATCATCGAGCACGACCTCGACGGACTGATCCGCGAGATCGAACTCGACCGCGCCAACGGCCTGTTGGGCAAGACCTGCATCCACCCCAGCCACGTGCCCGCGGTGCACGCGCTCTCCGTCGTCACGCACGAGGAGTACAGCGACGCCCGGGACATCCTCCAGCAGGAGCGCGGCGGGGGCGGGGTGCTGCGCTCGGCGTACACCAACAAGATGAACGAGGCCAAGCCGCACCGGGCCTGGGCGGAGCGGGTGATGCTGCGCGCCAAGGTGTTCGGGGTGGCCCGCGAGGACGTCAGCTTCGCGGAGCTGCTGGCGGCCTGCCTCTGCCGCTGAGCCGCCCGTCCCCCCTCCCCAGACCTCGCCCACCGCACCGCACCACCGAAAGCAGGACCCCTTCGTGACAGCAGCAGAGCAGGAGCGCACCGGAGCGCGGGAGCACGCCGGGGCACGGGAGCACGCCGGGGAGCGGGAGTGGACCGGCCGCTGGGTGGCCGAGCGGGCCGGCGTCGCGCTGACCGGCTCCGAGCGCCTGCCCGAACTGGTCGGCCTCGCCCTGCGCGAGAACCGCAAGCGCGCCCACCTGCTGGTCTCCACCGTGCTCGGCAAGCACGTCCCGCAGCGCCCCGCCGTGGTGCACGGCGCCGGCCTCGAACTCGGCCGCCGGGTCCGCGAACTGCTCGGCCCGCTCGACGGCCGGGCGCTCGCGCGCGCCGTCGTGCTCGGCTACGCGGAGACCGCCACCGGCCTCGGCCACAGCGTCGCCGACGGCCTGGACGCCCCCTACCTGCACTCCACCCGCCGCCCGGTGCCCGGGATCGCCCCGCTCGGCGGGTTCGAGGAGGAGCACTCGCACGCCACCTCGCACCTGCTGCTGCCCACCGACCCCGGGCTGCTCGCCGGCGACGGGCCGCTGGTCCTGGTGGACGACGAGTTCTCCACCGGCACCACCGTGCTCAACACCATCCGCGCCCTGCACGCCCGCCACCCGCGCGAGCACTACGTGGTGGTCGCGCTGGTCGACCTGCGCGGCGCCGCCGACCGGAAGCGGCTCGCCGACACCGCCGCCGAACTCGGCGTCCGGCTCGACCTGGTGGCGCTGGCCGGGGGCGGCGTCGAACTGCCCGCCGACGTCCTGGACCGGGCCGAGCGGCTGATCGCCGAGACCGGCCCCGCGCCCGAGCCGCCGGCCGCCCCGCCGGCCCCGCTGGTGCGGGTCGACCTGGCGTGGCCGCCGGGGCTGCCCGACGGCGGGCGGCACGGCTTCACCCCGGAGCACCGGGCACGGCTGGAGGAGGCGCTGCCCGCGCTGGCGGAGCAGCTGGCGGCGGGCGTCGACGTGGGCGCCGGCGGGTCCGTCGACGACGGTGCCGCCCTGTCCGGGGCCGGCGGTGCCGCCGGGTCCGGGGCCGACGGCGGCCGGGTGCTGGTGCTCGGCTTCGAGGAGCTGATGTACGCCCCGCTGCGCCTGGCCGGAGCCCTCGCCGAACGGCTCCCCGGCGGCGCCGAGCGCGTCCACAGCTCGACCACCACCCGCTCGCCCGTCCTCGCCGTCGACGACCCCGGCTACGCCATCCGCACCCGGCTGGCCTTCCCCGCCCACGACGACCCGGCCGACGACTCCTCGCGGGAGCGCTACGCCTACAACGTCGCCCCCGGCGCCGACCCGGCCCGCCGCTTCGGCACCGTGGTGCTGGTCGTCGACGACGTCGCCGACACCCCGGCCCTGCACCAGGGCGAGCGCGCCCTGCTCGGCCAGCTGCGGAGGGTCACCGACAGGGTGGTGCTCGCCGTTCTGCCGTCCCACCGGCCCGCCGCCGCGCTGCCGCAGCCGCTCTACGGCCCGGAGTTCTCCTCCTACCGCGCCGACGAGGTCGGCTGGCTGCTCAAGGACCTCTCCGGCGCCGCCCTGGAGGCGCCCACCGAGGAGCGCGAGGAGGCCGTGCAGAGCGGCGGCGCCCACTACGCCGAGTCACTGCCGGTCGAGTACCAGCCGAGCCCCGAGTACCAGGAGCTGTTCCACCAGGCCCTGCGGGCCTCCGCCCGGCGGATCGCGCTCGCCGTCGGCACCGTCGCCGAGACCCTGCTGCTCGAACGCGGCCCCGGCCTGGTGCTCGCCTCGCTGGCCCGGGCCGGCACCCCGGTCGGGATCCTGATCCGCCGCTGGCTCGCCGCCGGGCACGGCGTCGACGCCCCGCACTACGCCGTCTCGATCGTCCGCGGCCGGGGCATCGACCCGGTCGCCCTGCGCTACCTGGACGCCCACCACCGGGCCGCCGACGTGGTGTTCGTCGACGGCTGGACCGGCAAGGGCGCGATCACCCGGGAACTCGCCGAGGCGCTCGCCGGGACCGGCTTCCACCCCGGCCTCGCCGTCCTCGCCGACCCCGGCCGCTGCGTGGCCACCTTCGGCACCCGGGACGACTTCCTGATCCCCTCCGCCTGCCTCAACTCGACCGTCTCCGGCCTGGTCTCGCGCACCGTGCTGCGCGCCGACCTGATCGGCCCGGACGACTTCCACGGCGCCAAGCACTACACGGAGCTGGCCGGTGCCGACGTCTCCGGCGCCTTCCTGGACACCGTCGCCGACCACTTCGCGGACGTCCGGGCCGAGGCCGTCGCGGCGGCCGGGCGCTTCCTCGCCCCCGAGAACGCCGCCGAGCGCGCCCCCGACTGGGCCGGCTGGGCCGCCGTCGAGCGGATCAGCGCCGAGTTCGGCATCGACGACGTCAACCTGGTCAAGCCCGGCGTCGGCGAGACCACCCGGGTCATGCTGCGCCGCGTCCCCTGGCGGGTGCTGGCCCGGCGCGGCGCGGGCGCCGACCTCGACCACGTCCGGCTGCTCGCCGCCCAGCGGGGGGTCCCGGTCGAGGACGTGGACGACCTGCCGTACTCCTGCGTCGGCCTGATCCACCCCCGCTACACCCGTGGGGCGACCGGCGCCTCCGGCACGGCCGTCCTGGTGAAGGAGTCCTGACCCCGATGACCGGTTACCTGAGCGGTGGCATGAACGGCGGCGCCGCCGACCGCTTCGTCGTCGCGAGCGACCTCGACCGCACCCTGATCTACTCCAACCGGGCCCTCGCCCTCGACGTGCCGGACCGGCTCGCGCCGCGCCTGCTCTCGGTCGAGGTGCACGACGGCAAGGCGCTCTCCTTCATGACCGAGGAGGCCGCCGAACTGCTCGTCGAACTCGCCCGGGAGTCGCTGCTCGTCCCCGCCACCACCCGCACCCGGGCCCAGTACGAGCGGGTCAACCTGCCGGGACCGACGCCCGGCTGGGTCCCGCCGTACGCCATCTGCGCCAACGGCGGGCGGCTGCTCGTCGACGGCGTGCCGGACACCGACTGGCAGGACGAGATGGCCGCCCGGCTGGCCGCCGGGGCGGCGCCGCTGGCCGAGGTGGTCGAGCACCTCGCGCTCTGCGCCGACCCCGAGTGGACGCACAAGCGGCGGGTCGCCGACGAGCTGTTCGCCTACCTGGTCGTCGAGCGCGCCGAGCTGCCGCAGGGCTGGCTCGCGGAGCTCACCGGCTGGTGCGCGGAGCGCGGGTGGACCGTCTCGCTCCAGGGGCGCAAGGTGTACGCCGTGCCGGCGCCGCTCAGCAAGAGCGCGGCACTGGCCGAGGTCGTGCGGCGGGTCGGCGGGGCCACCGTGCTCTCCGCCGGGGACTCGCTGCTCGACGCCGACCTGCTGCGCGCCGCCGACGCCGCCTGGCGGCCCGGCCACGGCGAACTGGCCGACACCGGGTGGACGGCGCCCGGCGTCACCGCGCTGGACGAGGTGGGCGTGGCGGCGGGCGAGGAGATCGTCCGCCGCTTCCTGGCGCGGGTGCGCGGCGAGGCCGTCCGGCCCGACGCCGGGACCGACGCCGTCGGGGTGTCCTAGCCGCAGCAACCGCCGCCGCAGCAGCCCCCGCCGCCACCGGCCGACGGGGCCTGCTGCACCGCGCCGCCGGTGACGGCGACGGTCGACAGCAGCTTCACGGTGTCCGGGTGGCCCTGCGGGCAGACGGCGGGGTCGTTGGCCTGCGCCATCGGACGGCGCAGCTCGAAGGTGGCGCCACAGGCGCGGCAGCGGAAGTCATAACGAGGCATGCCCGCCAGCGTATCCGCGCCGCCGCCCTACCTCACCTACCGCACCCCGCCACCCAGCTCGCCGCGGATCAGCTCCACCACGTTCGCCGCCGTCTCCCGCACCGCGGCCAGCTCGGTCAGGAACCGCCAGTAGTCCGGATGCCGCCCGGCCGCCTCCAGCTCCGCCACCGCGCGGTCCAGCCGGGCCACCGCCGCGTCCAGCGGCCCCGCGTGCCGGGGATCCGGCGCGTTCCGCCCGGCCATCGCGAGCCGCTGGGCGTCCCGCAGGGCGAACCGGGCCCGCTCGACCTCCTTGTTCGGGTCGATCTGCACCTCGTTCAGCTGCCGCAGCCGCTCGTTCACCGCGACCACCGACCCGTCCGCCGTCTCCAGCAGCGCCCGCACCGTCCCCAGCGCGCCGGTGGCGTCCGCCCAGCGCTGCTCGTCCCGGGCCCGGGCGGCCTCGGCGAGCTTGCCCTCGGCCGCCCGCCGGGTCTCCGCGACCTGATCCGGCACCCGCTGGAGGTCCTGCCAGCACGCGGTGGTGAACCGCCGGCGCAGCTCGCTCAGCGCCGGCTCCACCGTCGTGGCCTTCGTCTCCAGCGCCTGGATCCTGGTCCGCAGGCTGGCCACCCGGCGGTCGATCTCCCGCGCCCGCTCCGGCAGTTGCCCGGCCTCCGCCGCGATCGCCTCCGCGCGCTCGCGCACCCGGTCCGCGCGCTCCAGGGTGCCCGGCACCCCGTGCTGCGCCACGCCCTCGTTCAGCCGCCCCAGCTCCGGCGCCAGCTCGGCCAGCCGCGCCGCCAGCTCGTCCGCCCGCAGCCCGGCGCCGCGCGCGGCGTCCAGCGCGTTGCTGGCGGTCAGCAGCGCCCGCTTGGCCTGCTCGATCGCCGGGGTCACCCGCATCAACTGCCGCTCGGCGCGCTCCACGGCCGGCTGCAGCTTGCGCAGGAAGTCGTTCAGCTCCGCGAGCGCCGACCCGAGCTGCCCCTTCACGTCGTCCAGCTGGTGCTTGGCGCGGGCGGCCGTCCCGGACTCCAGGTCCTCCGCGTCCAGGTCGTGCGCGTCGAGGGCGGTCAGGTAGTTCACGGTCACCTGGTCGACCCGGCCGGAGATCGCCTCGAAGTCCGCCACCGCCCGCCGGGCCGTCGCACCGTCCCCGACGGAGCGCACCGTCTCCACCGCCAGCCGCGCCTCGCGCTGGGTGGAGTCCACGTCGTAGAACGCCTGCTGCGCCGCGTCCCGCGCCGCCCGGGCGTCCGCCCGCATGCCGTCCCCGCCCCGCCGCCCCCACCAGCCCCCGCCGGCCCCGAACGACGCCGCCCCCGCGGCCCCCAGCGCACCCGCGACGACCAGCGGCAGCACCAGCGCCTCGGCCACCGCACTCCCCGCCCGCCTCCGCCTCACTGCGCGCTCCCTGGTTCCCGACCGTTGATCCACGCCCATTCTTCCCGATCACCCCACCCCACCGGCACCCCCCCCCCCCCCCCCCCCC
>NZ_BAAAKJ010000189.1:17237-23544 GCF_039527695.1 Kitasatospora putterlickiae | reverse complement strand
CGCAGTCGTGTATGTAGGCTCCCTGTATGGCATCTGAGTCTGCTTGATGTCTCGCTCGGGGGAGTCGGCTCCTAAATTCCTCCCAAATGATCATGGCGTTCTGCCAGGTCAGGGAGGGGCGGGCGCGGAAACGCCCCCGGCCGGTATGAACGGTCGGGGGCGTTCGCGCCGAGGAGGAGGGGTGGTCGTGGACCACCTCGGCGCGCTTTGTATCCCGGAGGGTCGGACTCGCGGGAAGGCTCTAAGGGTGTAGGCGTGCGGTCGACCGGGGTATTCGAACACCAGTCCACTTGATCGTTCAAGGTACTAACAAGCTTCGACGTGGCCGTTGACCTGCGCAAGGTCTTGGGCGCCCAAGCTTTCGAACGCATCTCTACGGTTTGGTCACGGCCACCACCGGCCGCCGTGACGACGTACAGGGACATGCATGCCTCGGGCCGCGCCGCCATACCAGCGCGTCGCCGCAGAGATCCGCCGCCGGATCGCCAGCGGCGAGTGGCCACCCGGCTACCAGCTTCCCTCCCGCGCCAAATTCGCTGCCGAGCTGGGGACCACCGATGCTGCCGTACGTCTCGGCATGGCGCTGTTACGGCGAAGCGGGGAACTCGAAGGAACTCAACGCACCCGGCTCTGGGTAGCGCATCCTCCTGCTGTGCGCACACTCCTCGATCCCGACGGAGACTGGCCCCACCCCCGCGGCGAGGGGGCGGCCGGCAGTCAGCGAGCCGATGCCGACCTTGCCGGACGCCTGGGTGTGCCCAGTCGGACCAGGGTCAGATGGCATCGCGAGGAGCTGCTCGATCCCGACCAGCGGCCGAGCCACCTCATCACGACGTGGTGGGCTGGTGCCAGACCGGAACGGTGGTCCCGCGTCGAGGCTGAGGTCGTCCTCCACCACCTCACGCCAGCTAAGGGTGAACACCTCGGCCTGCCGAGCGGCGTACCGGCCTGGCTGATCCAGCGCACCCGGTACTCCGAGGCCGGACGCCCCATCGAGGTCGCGGACATGGTGCTGCCCGCCGACCGATGGAGGGTCCGACTGCGGTAGGCCCTGGCCGACGCCTCGCCGGACGCCGGCCAGGGAGTCAACGGGACCAGGTGCGCGGGCGGCTTGCTCGGTGCCGGGTAGTCGCGTTGCAGTGACGCACCAGCTCGGTCCGCTCGTCCACCGTCCGCACTAGCTGGCCCTCGACGTGTGGCGTGCCGCAGGACACGCAGGTGCCCGCCGCCCGCACTGGGGTGCCGCCGGCGGCGCTCACTCGCCCGGCCACGGACTACCCGGCAGCGGCGCGCCCGGCCAATCCGTGGACTCCGGGGCCGCAGGGGTGCCGTACGTCTCAGACACTGCGGACACCGCGGCCTGCCACTCGGGGTCGTCGCCCGGGTCGAAGAACCCGACATTGCCTTCGTCGGGGTCGTAGCTCACTGCTCCTCCTTGGGGGCGCTCGGGCAGGTGGGGTGCGCGACGACGGCCCAACCCAGGCTTGGCAGGTCCGGAACGCAGACGTGGCCAGCCGGGACAAGATCGCCGTGGTCACCGCTGCACACGATGCACGCAAGCCCGTCCTTCTGGGCACGGGTGAACGGCGCCGGTGCTCGGCGGTGGTTGATCACGGCCCCAGCATCGGCATTCCCCGAGGCCGCCGCCAGGGCCACGGTGAGTACCCACCGTGTAGTGCCGGCCGCTACTACGCTCGTGCCACCATCGACCCGGGAGGCACCGTGCCCGCACCGGAACCGCTCCCTGCCCATGTGCTCGCGGACCCCGCGTTCGTCAGCGCGTGCGCGCATAGAGAAATCGGCAGCGTCTTCCAGCTCGCCCGCCGGGCCGGCATCGGCCCCGCCCAGCTCGCCCGACGCACGGGCTTGTCGATCAGCCGCGTTACCGAGATCACGAGTGGCGGTCGGACGGTCTCCAGCATGGACGTCATCGAGCGGATCGCCGACGGTCTCCGCATCCCCGGACGCATGCTCGGCCTCGCCGACCGCCCGTGGGAGCAGACCCCCGGGCCCTTCGCCTTCGGGCCCGCTGCCGTCCCTGAGACCTGGGAAGTCCTCGACATGATGTCCCGCTCCACTGCCTCTGATTCCGCCCTGACCCACCTGGAGGCGGCCGTCGCCGACGTGGCCTACCGCTACCCGTCCACGCCGCCTGCGGAGTCCGTGCCTGCGCTCCAGCGGCAGCTCGTCGGTGTGCACGCGATGCTCGACCGGCCGCAGTCCATCGCCGCCCGTCGCCGAGGAGTGCGGATACTGGCCGCCGTGGCTGGCCTGCTCGGCCTCGCCCACCATGACCTTGGCGACCGCGGCCGGTCCGAGGCCCATTTCCACCTTGGCGCCGTCGCCGCCGGCGAGGGAGAGGCCGACGACCTCACCGCGTGGCTCCTCACCATGCAGTCGATCGTTGAGTACACCGCTGGCCGGCGCGACACGGCCGCCGTTCTCCTGGATCAGGCCGACGCTCTCGCTGCCACAGCGGCCCCCCGCCGCCGCCGTGCATGGGTCGCCGCCAACCGCGCCCGCGCTGTAGCGGCTGGCGGCGACCGGCCGACTGCACTGGCCGCACTTGACCAGGCCGCCCACCACCTTGACCTCTCGGAGGACGAGGTAGTGGGCGGCCTCGACTTCTTCACCGCTCCCCGCCTTGACGGCATCGCGGGTGAGACCTACGCCCACCTCGGCGAGCATGACGCCGCCGGGCGCCTCCTGGAGGCAGCCATCAGCGCCAGGGCCGTGGCCGACGTCAAGGGCCGCTCCGTGCTCACCCTCGACCTCGCCGAGGTCCGGCTCGCCCAGGGAGACCTCGACGCCGCGCTCGGCACAGCCCATGCTGCACTCGACCTCGCTGGCACTGCCATGGTCCAGCCCCTTGTCCTCCGAGCCCGAGCGTTCCAGCAGGCCCTCGCTCCCTGGGCGGCCGAGAGGCCCGTGCGGGAGCTGGCCGTGCGCGTGAGAGAGTCGAGCCACCAGCTCGCACGCGCGTGAGGAGGCCTAGGTGACGGCAGCGGAGTGGCAGGTCTACGGCCGACGGCAGGTCTATGGGTCGCCCTGGGTGGAGCTGTGGCTCGACGACGTCGACATCCCCGGCACCGGCCGGATCGAGCACCACGTCCTGCGGATGCCACGCGCCTCCACCACCGCCGTCGTCACGGACGATGACGGCCGCTTCCTCCTCATCTACCGACACCGCTTTATCACTGGCCGGTGGGGTTGGGAAGTGCCTGCGGGGTGGGCCGACCCTGGCGAGGACCCGGCCGATGCCATCGCCCGTGAGGTGGAGGAAGAGACCGGCTGGCGTCCCGGTGCTGTGGAGTTGATGACGGCGTACGACGCTATGGCGGGCATCAGCGACGCGCATTTCCGGGTGTACCACGCTACTGACTGCACACAGATCGGAGAGCCCGAGGACATCTCTGAGGCCGCCCGGGTGGAGTGGGTGCCGGAGGCCGAGGTGGTCAAGCTCCTCGTGGGTGGCGAGGTCTCAGACGGGCCGTCGCACGCGGCCCTCTCCTACTACCTCGGCCCGCACCGGTTGGCGCGCGGGGACGGCTGACCTCCCCGCTCACCTGTTGCCCCTCCACATCGCCGCGCTCCGGGCGGACCGCGCGATGACGCAGGCATGGGAGCAAGACGGGGATATCGATGCCGCGCGCGAGGCCTACGTCCAGGCGGCCCTCGCTCTCCGCGCCCACCCGATCTGGGAGCAAGCCCGACAGGTCGACGAGCACCACCAGACCTGGCAGGCCAGCATCGACGCCGCACGTCAGAAGCTCGATGCCGAGGCCAAGGCAGAGTCCGCGTTGGGGCTGCCCGGTTGGTCACAGGTCGGCCACATTGTCCGCACGCTGCCGGTCTGTCCCGCTACGGTCCCCCTGACCACACCACCACCTCTGGGGACCCCATGCGCCGCACAGCCCTCGCCCTCGCCGCCGCCAGCCTCGCCCTCGCCGCCGCCTGCAGCAGCACCGGCACCGACAAACCCGCCGCCGTACCAGCCGCCAGCGCCCCCGCCGCGGTGGAGACCAGTGCCGCCAGTACGCCCACGGCGGCGGCTACCACGGCCGCTGCACCGACCAGTACGGCCCCTGCGGCCACCACGCCGGCTGCCCCGATGGATGCGAACGCCGCCCTCACCGCGCTCTCCAAGGCCGTCCCCAGCATCAAGCTCGTCAAGGCCTACACGGCTGAGACCGATCCCAACCACCTCCTCGGCCGCCCCGGCCAGTACGTCTCGAAGGTCGCGTTCTCCGACAGCCGGCTGAAGGCCGCTGACCTCGAAGGCGCCGACGAGGACGACATCATCCGCGGCGGCTCGATCGAGACGTTCGCCACCGAAACTGAGGCCGCCGCCCGCCTCGGTTACCTCCAAGGCGTCATCAAGGCCCTGCCCGCAGCTCTGGAGTACGACTACGTGGTACGCGGGACCGTGCTGATCCGGGCATCCAAGCTGCTGACCCCGGATCAGGCTAAGGGCCTCGAAGTCACCCTCAAGGGCTGACCCCGGGCACGACGAAGCGCCCCCCGCCCGGCACATGGCCGGACGGGGGGCGTGGCGCTTCAACGGGTGGCGTCAGCAGTGGGCGTCAAGCACCCGGGTCAGCTCATCCTCCAAGGCCGCGACAGCGTCCCACGCTTCCTGTCGGATCAGGTGAGCTGGACGGCGATGGCGGAAGCGAGCTGCGGCGGGACGCCGAGGCGGGCGCCCAGGGTGTCGGTGTCGATCGGCTCGCCGGTGCGGGCGCGGTGGTCGTCGGCGACCTTGCGGGCGTGGCCGACCAGCGCGGCGGGGAGAGCGGGGCTCGGCGGTGCGGGCGCCGGCGCCGGTGCGGGCGGGAGGCTGGGCAGCTCTTCGGCGACGGCCAACGGTTCAGCGAGGGGTGCGGGCTCTGCCACAGCGACCGGCCGCTCGTAGGCGGGCGGAGCGTCGTCGACGACGGCCGGCTAGCGGCAGGCTCCCCGTGGCTGTGGGTCAGCAGGGTGCCGCCGAAGAACGCGAGGGCGGGCCAACCGGCGACGAGGATGCGGAGCCAGGTCGGGACGTGGCCGAGGTCGAGCAGCCCGGCGGTGGCCACGTTCGCGCCGAGCGAGGCGGCCAGGGCGAGGCGAACCAGGTCCAGGCGGCGCGGGCCGGTTCGTCGGCGTCGCGGAGCATCCGAATCCTGCGCCACGTGGCGACGAGCAGCAGATCGACGGAGACCGGGTAGGCCCAGGCCTTCCAGTCGTGCTGCCCGGCTGCCGCGGCCAGGTCGTGCAGGTGGGCGAATGAGAGGGCGCCGGCGATGGCGGCAGGCCGGTGCGCCGCCGGCGCTCGTCGTCGCGGTCGTCCCAGTCCGGCGGCACGAACAGCCGCCAGGACAACGGGCTGGAGGCCTGGTCGGTGACGGCGTGGACGCTCACCCCGACACGGCGCGCAGCCCGAGGCGCCCGCCTACGGTGGCGCGGGCCGCAGGACACTGCCCCGCTACCGCACGGACTCCCTTGCCCTGCACGAACTCGCCACCGCGGGCGGGCGCCGGGAGTTTCGGCAGGTCACCTGGCGCCAGGGCGGTCGCGGGGCGATGCGCTCACGGTTCCGCGTCCTGGAAGTGTGGCCCGCGGCGAAGATCCCCCGCACGCTCGCCGACGCCGACGTGGGCGGAAGCGCCGCCCGGGACGGCGTCCTGTCGGCCGAGACCTTGCTGGCCGAATGGCCGCCCGGTGCGAGCGCGCCCACCGACTACCGGCTCGCCAGCCTGCCACCCGACACCGCGATCTGCCGCCTCGTGCGCCTGGCCAAGATTCGCTGGCGCATCGAGCACGACCACCGCGAGATGAAGCACGGCCTGGGCCCGGACCACTTCGAGGGCCGCACCTGGCGCGGCCGGCGCCACCACGTCACCCTGGTCACCGCCGCCCACGCCTTCCTCACCCTCCGGCGCCTCGACCCAGAAGTCGAGGCGCCGGCCTGACCTTCCACCGAGTCCTCGACGCCATCCGGGACCTCATACGGGCCTGGACCGGCGAATGCCCTACCTGCCACCGCGAGTTACCCACTACACGCCAGCCAGCACGCACCTGACCACTCCGAACCTAACGAAGTACTACTCGAAGTTGCGAACTCGGATGTCCGTGCCACAGGCGTGCCAGAACGGGCGCTACGTGGTGGTCAGTTGCGGGCACTGTCGGTGTGATGAGCAGGTAACTGGCAGGCCGGGCGGGGTGCAGGTCGGGGCGGGTGGCGCACGCCAAGGCTTGCGAAGCCGATGTCGGCGGTTCGAAACCGTCCGCGCCAACCACTCCGAGTACTGATGAACGACGGTTACGGCTC
>NZ_BAAAKJ010000189.1:0-17181 GCF_039527695.1 Kitasatospora putterlickiae | reverse complement strand
GTCCCGGCCCGAGCTCTTGGTGTGTGCGCGGGTTCCACGAGGTGGGATTGTCATACCTGTCGTACCGGCGTGCCAAGATCGGAGGCGAACCAGACTGGTGGTCGGAGGGGGCCTTGTGGGGCGTTTGTTGCGCATGGGTGGCGTGTTGCGGTATTCGGCTTCGAAGGACACTGTGCCGGCAACCCTGAACGGGGTGGAGAACTTCTACTTCGTCACCGAGAGTCCCGGTCGGCCGCGCGCCCTGCTGGAGAAGGGCATCAACGCCATGGCAAAGGTCGGGACGGGTGCCGGGGTGAGGCGGCCAGCGGTGATGATCCGGTCGAGCCCGTGGAAGGCAGGGTCGGAACAGACGCCGTGGCACGACGTGTTCGACATCGACAACGGGCATGTCCGCTACTTCGGCGACCACAAGCCGGAAACCACGAGCTCGGTCGGCACCACCACAGGCAACGCGGCCTTGCTGGAGGCGTTCGACAGCCATCAGTCGCCCACGGCGGAAGGCAGGGCGGCCGCGGCGCCGCTGTTGTTGTTCCGCTCGGTGTCGAAGGACGGCAAGGTCAAGGGGCACGTCCAGTTCTGCGGGGTCGCCGTGATCGAGCGGGCGGAGCGGGTGGTCCAGTGGGGCAGTCAGGACCGGACGACGTTCACCAATTACGTCTTCGACCTCGTGGTGATCGACCTCACGGCGGAGGGCGACACGCTGGATTGGGACTGGATCACCGCACGGCGCGACCCTGACCGGACGGACGCCCAAGTGCTGGAGCTGGCCCCCAAGGCATGGCGGGAGTGGGTGAAGCACGGCCGCTCGGTGCTGCCGAAGATGCGCCGGCGGGTGGCGCGCTCGCGGGTCGTCAAGGTGCGCGACCAAAGGCCGCTGCCGGGAGACCAGATGGACGCGGATCTCCAGGCGGTCTACAAGCGGTTCGACAACGACAAGCACGCGTTCGAGACGCTTGCCGCGATAGTCGCGGCGAAGGTGATGCGAGGGTCCGGGCACAGCTATGACGAGGGGTGGCTCACCCGGCGGTCGGGGGACGGCGGGGCGGACTTCGTAGGTCGCCTGGATCTCGGCAGTGGCCTGGCCGGCACGAAGTTGGTGGTTCTGGGGCAGGCGAAGTGCATCAAGCCGGACAGCCTGGTGTCGGCAGAGCAGATTGCCCGGGTGGTGGCCAGGCTCCGGCGCGGGTGGATCGGCGTGTACGTCACCACCGGGTCGTTCTCGGAGCCGGCTCAACTGGAGATGGTTGAGGACCAGTACCCGATCGTGCTGATCAATGGTCGGGACCTGATCAAGGAGTTGCACGAGACCGCCGACAAGGATTACGGGGGCGATCTGATGGGCTGTGTCGAGGATCTGTTGAGCAGCCGGTCGCTGGAGGTGCTTAGCCGGCGGCCGGAGGAGATTCTTCTTGACTGAGCGGACACGGTCAGCCGCTGGGGTCCAAGTGGCGGCGCTCGGGGAGCGGGGGGTGGGGGCGTGTGTTTGTGTGGGCGCTAACCGTTTGGGAGAGGTGAGCCTCCGTGACCATGCCGCCGTTCGGTTCCAATGACCCTTTCTCCGATCTGCTCAGCCGGTTCTTCGGGATGAGCCCGTTGGCCTCGCCGCCCGCCGTGCAGCGGGTGCCGATCGGGCGGCTGTTGAGCGAGTCGGCGCAGGAGTTACTCGCGACGGCCGCTCGGCGGGCGGCCGAGGACGGGAGCAGTGATCTCGACACCGCGCATCTGGCGTGGGCGGCCACCCGGGTGGAGCCGTCGCGGCGGATGCTGGAGCGGGCGGGGGTCGATCCGGACCGGTTGGCGGGGGATCTGGGCAAGGCGCTGCCGGCCGGGGACGGGGACGGTGGCGGGGGGTCGGTGGAGGACGCGCGGCCCGCGTTGACGCCGGCGGCCAAGCGGGCGCTGCTGGCGGCGCACGCGCGGTCGCAGGGGGCCGGGGCCTCGTACATCGGGCCGGAGCACATCCTCGGCGCGCTGCTGGAGGAGGAGCGGTCGGGGGCCGGTGCGGCGTTGCGCAATGTCGCGCCTTCGCAGGAGACGCTGCGGAGTGTCCTGGGGAGCGAGCGCGGCGAGAGCGGTGAGCGGGGACAGAGCCGGACGCCGACGCTGGACGAGTACGGCCGCGACCTCACCGAGGAGGCCAGGGCGGGCCGGCTGGACCCGGTGGTCGGGCGCGCCGAGGAGATCGAGCAGACCGTCGAGATCCTCTCCCGCCGCACCAAGAACAACCCGGTGCTGATCGGCGAGCCGGGCGTCGGCAAGACGGCGATCGTGGAGGGGCTGGCGCAGCGGATCGTCTCCGGGGACGTCCCGCAGAGCCTGAAGGAGAAGCGGGTCGTCACGCTGGACCTCACCGCGCTGGTGGCCGGGTCCAAGTACCGGGGCGAGTTCGAGGAGCGGCTGAAGAGCGTGATCGACGAGGTCACGGCGGCCGAGCAGAGCGTGATCCTGTTCCTCGACGAGCTGCACACCGTGGTCGGCGCCGGGGGCGGCGGCGAGGGTTCGATGGACGCGGGCAACATCCTCAAGCCGGCGCTGGCCCGCGGCGAGCTGAGCGTGGTCGGCGCGACCACCCTGGACGAGTACCGCAAGCACGTCGAGAAGGACGCCGCGCTGGAGCGCCGCTTCCAGCCGGTGCTGGTGCCGGAGCCGAGCGTCGAGGAGACGGTCGAGATCCTCCACGGCCTGCGCGACGCCTACGAGGCGCACCACCAGGTGCGGTTCACCGACGAGGCGCTGGACGCGGCCGCCGCCCTCTCCGACCGTTACGTCAGCGACCGCTTCCTGCCGGACAAGGCGATCGACCTGCTGGACCAGGCCGGCGCCCGGGTGCGGCTGCGCAGCCTGAGCGGTTCCACGGTGGCGATGCCGGTCCAGGAGCGGATCACCAAGCTGCGCCGCGAGCTGGAGGAGGCGGTGGCGGACGAGGAGTTCGTCCGGGCCGCCAATCTGAAGACCGAGCTGCGGCAGACCGAGGACGAGCTGGCCGCGATCGCCGAGTCGCGCGAGGAGGTGGTGGCGGTCACCGCGGACGACATCGCCCAGGTGCTCTCCGGCCGCACCGGCATCCCGGTCGCCGAGCTGAACGCGACCGAGCGCGAGCGGCTGCTGCGGCTGGAGGAGCACCTGCACGAGAAGGTGATCGGCCAGGACCAGGCGGTCACGGCGGTCGCCCAGGCGGTGCGCCGCGGCCGGGCGGGGATGGGTGACCCGGACCGGCCGACCGGCTCGTTCCTGTTCCTCGGTCCGACCGGCGTCGGCAAGACCGAGCTGGCGAAGGCGCTGGCCGCGCTGCTGTTCGGCGACCCGGACCGGATGATCCGCTTCGACATGAGCGAGTTCCAGGAGAAGCACACCGTCTCCCGGCTGGTCGGCTCGCCGCCCGGGTACGTCGGCTACGACGAGGCGGGCCAGCTCACCGAGGCGGTGCGCCGCAAGCCGTACAGCGTGCTGCTCTTCGACGAGGTGGAGAAGGCCCACCCGGACGTGTTCAACCTGCTGCTCCAGGTGCTGGACGACGGCCGGCTGACGGACGCGCAGGGGCGTACGGTCGACTTCCGCAACACCGTGGTGATCATGACGAGCAACATCGGCTCGCAGCGGATCCTCGACCACGCGGGCGACGTGGAGGCCCGGAGCGGGGCTCCTGACGCGGCGCTGAAGGACGATCTGATGCGGGACCTGCGCGGGCGGTTCCGGCCGGAGTTCCTCAACCGGATCGACGAGGTGATCGTCTTCCACGCGCTGACCCGCAAGGACCTGCTCCAGGTGGTGGACCTGCTGCTGGACCGCAGCCGGCGCCGGCTCAAGGCCCAGGGCGTCGGGCTGGAGGTCACCGAGGGGGCGAAGGAGTGGCTGGTGAACCGGGGCTACCTGCCGGAGTTCGGGGCCCGGCCGCTGCGGCGGACGATCCAGCAGGAGCTGGACAACCGGATCTCCAACCTGTTGCTGGACGGCACGGTCCAGGAGGGGGACACCCTGCTCGCGGAGGTGTCGGACGGGGAGCTGACGGTGGTGCGCACGCGCCCGGGGGAGTAGCGGAGGAGCGGAGGGCGGAGGACGGCGCGTCCGGGAGCACCGGGCGCGCCGTCCGCGCGGCTCAGGCGCCCGGGAAGACCTCGCGCAGCAGCGGGTCCGGCAGGCCGCGCTTGCCCCACTCGCGCGGGTAGCCGAGCGAGACCTCCTCGAACGGGACGCCGTCGTAGCTGGTCCGCCGGGGGATGTGCAGGTGCCCGTAGATCATCGTGGCGGTGTTGAAGCGGCGGTGCCAGTCCGCGGTGAGGTCGGTGCCGCACCACTGGGCGAACTCGGGGTACCAGAGGACGTCGGTGGGCTGCCGGACCAGCGGGTAGTGGTTGACCAGCACCAGGGGCAGCTGCGGGTCGTGCCCGGCGAGCCGCTTCTCGGTCAGCCGGACGCGCTCGCGGCACCAGGAGTCGCGGTCCGGGAACGGGTCCGGGTGCAGGAAGCGCTCGTCCGCGCAGACCACGCCGGAGGCGTAGGCGGCGGCCAGCGACTCCTCCTTGGTGGTGGTGCCGGGCGCCCGGAAGGAGTAGTCGTACAGCAGGAACAGCGGGGCGACCGCGACCGGGCCGCCCGCGCCGGTCCACACCGGGTAGGGGTCCTCGGGGGTGACCACGCCGAGCTCGCGGCAGACGTCCACCAGGTGCTCGTAGCGCTCGGCGCCGCGCAGTTGGACCGGGTCGCTGGGGTGGGTCCACAGCTCGTGGTTGCCGGGGGCCCAGACGACCTTGGCGAACCGCTCGGCGAGCAGGGCGAGGGCCCAGCGGATGGTGGTGGTGGACTCGGCCACGTCACCGGCCACGATCAGCCAGTCGTCCGGTGAGCCGGGCCGCAGCTGTTCGAGCAGGTCGCGGTTCTGCTGGTAGGAGACGTGCAGGTCGCTCACGGCGAGCAGCCGGCCTCCGGTCCCGCTCCGTCGCGTGCCGTCCGCGTGGTTGTCGTCCGCCATCTCAGCCCCCCGGGTGGTCGTCCTGCCGTCCCGGCCACAGTACCGGTGTCCGGCGGCCGGAACACGGTGTACGGATCTCCGTTCGGCGTCCGAACCCTTGACAGGGCGTCATGTCCGCGCCAGCTTTGGGGCACCCCCACACCGAGAGGTCTCTCATGAGGAAGCCGCTCATAGGCACGCTGGCCGCGCTCCTGACCGCCGGGGCGACCGCTCTCGCCGGAGCCCCGGCCGCGACCGCCACCATGGCCACCGAGTCGGCGCAGGCCGGCAAGGTCGCCGCCGTCACCTTCGCCGGCACCGTGGCCCTCAGCAACTGTTCCGGCTCGCTCGTCCGGCTCCCCGCCTCCACCGCCAACGACCCGGCGCTGGTGCTCTCCAACGGCCACTGCCTGGAGGCCGGCATGCCCGGCCCCGGCCAGGTGGTCGTCAACCAGGCCTCCAGCCGCGGCTTCACCCTGCTGAACGCGAGCGGCGGATCGCTCGGCACGCTGCGCGCCAGCAAGTTGCTCTACGGCACGATGACCGACACCGATGTGTCGATCTACCAGCTGAACACCACCTACGCCGCCATCCAGTCGCGCTACGGCATCGCCCCGCTGACGGTCGCGGCCACCCACCCCGTCCAGGGCACCTCGATCAAGGTCGTCTCCGGGTACTGGAAGAGGATCTACTCCTGCTCGGCCGACGGCTTCGCCTACCGGCTCAAGGAAGCGGACTGGACCTTCAAGGACTCCCTCCGCTACACCTCCGCCTGCAACGTCATCGGCGGCACCTCCGGCTCGCCGGTCGTGGACGCCGCCAGCGGCCAGGTCGTCGCGGTGAACAACACGATCAACGAGAGCGGCCAGCGCTGCACCCTGAACAACCCGTGCGAGGTGGACCAGAACGGCGCGGTGACCGTCCGTCCGGGCATCGGCTACGCCCAGCAGACGTACCTCATCCCCACCTGCTTCAGCGCCGGGAACAGGCTCGACCTGACGAAGCCCGGCTGCGCCCTGCCGCGCCCCTGACCAGCACGTCCGCCCCTGATGGGCCATCCGCGACCGGCGGGTGGCCCATTCGGCCGTCTACCGGACGGCCGGTCCGCCCGGCGGCCGCGCGTCGGCCGCGGGAGAGTAGTACGGACCACGGCACCGCCCAGTTCCGTTGACCCGATGGAGAGTTGATGACCACCACGATCAGAAGACTGCTGGTCGCCGTTCTGCTGATACCGCTGCTCGGCCTCGGCCTGGCCCCGACGGCCCTCGCCGCCGGGACGGCGGATCCCGGGACCGCCTCGGCCGCCTCGGCCGCCGACGACCGGTCGGCCGACATCAAGGACCGCCTGGCGGCGATCCGCGGCATGACCGTCACCGAGGAGCAGCCCACCACCACCGGCCACCGCTTCTTCCTGCTCACCTACACCCAGCCGATCGACCACAACCGCCCCTGGCTGGGCACCTTCCAGCAGCGGCTCAGCGTGCTGCACCGCGGCTACGACCGGCCGACCGTCTTCTTCACCAACGGCTACGCGCTGCGCACCGCGCCCACCCGCACCGAGCCGGCCCGGCTGGTCGACGGCAACCAGGTCTCCATCGAGTACCGCTACTTCACGCCGTCCCGCCCCGCGCCCGCCGACTGGTCCAAGGCCGGCATCAGGCAGGCGGCCACCGACGCGCACCGGCTGATCACCGCGCTGAAGCGGATCTACCAGCAGGAATGGCTCTCCACCGGCGGCTCCAAGGGCGGCATGTCCTCCACCTACCACCGCCGCTTCTTCCCGGGCGACGTGGCCGGCACCATCGCCTACGTCGCGCCGAACGACGTCAACGACCGCGAGGACTCCGCGTACAGCCGGTTCTTCCAGAACGTCGGCACCCCCGAGTGCCGCGCCGCGCTGACCGCCACCCAGCGTGAGCTGCTGGGCCGCCGCGACCGGCTGCAGCCCCGCTACGCCGCCGACAACGCCGCCGCCGGCTCCACCTTCACCACCATCGGCAGCGCCGACCGGGCCTACGAGCTCGCCGTGCTGGACTCGGTCTGGGCGTTCTGGCAGTACAGCCTGGAGGCCGACTGCGCGAACGTCCCGGGCGCCGCCGGCACCGACGACGCGCTGTACGCCTGGCTGGACGCGCGGGTCGGCATCACCGGCAACAGCGACCAGGAGCTCGCCGGCTACACCGCGTACTACTACCAGGCCGGCACCGAACTGGGCTCGCCCTCCTTCGACGTCTCGGCGCTCAAGGGCCTGCTGCGCTACGACTACGAGGAGCTGTACGCGCCGCGCAGCTACGTGCCGCGCGACATCCCGATGCGGTTCGACCCGTCCGCCATGCGCGACATCGACCGCTGGGTGCGCACCTCCGCCGAGCGGATCATCTACGTCTACGGTCAGAACGACCCGTGGGGCGCCGAGCCGTTCCGTCTCGGCCGGGGCAGCGAGGACAGCTACGTCTACACCGTGCCCGGCGGCAACCACGGCGCGAACATCACCCGGCTGCCGGCCGGTGAGTCCGCGGCGGCCACCGCCAAGGTGCTGGAGTGGGCCGGCCTCGGCGACGCCGCCGCCCACGCGCTGAGCGGCCGGTACCAGGTGCCGCCGATCGGCCCGCTGGACGAGGTGGGCCTGAAGCTGGAGCGCGCCCGCCCGTAGTCCGCCCCTGCGCACGAGACGAGGGCCGCCCGTCCGGGCGGCCCTTCGTCGTGCGACGGGCCCGCGCGCCCCTCCCCGAAGCAGTGAATCAGTGCTTCAATTCTTTCATGGCCTACCGACGCACCCCCGCCGTGCAAGCCCGCCTGGACGCCCAGCGCGAGGCGGTGCTCCAGGCCGCGGTCGGCCTGCTCGCCGAGCGCGGCTACGGCGGCTGCAGCATGGCCGCGGTCGCCGAGCGGGCCGGGATCGCCACCGGCTCGATGTACCGGCACTTCGGGAGCAAGGCCGACCTGTCCGTGGAACTCTTCCGCCGGGTGGTCACCCGGGAGGTCGCCGCCGTGCACGAGGCCGTCGCCCGGCACGGCACCCCCCGGGAGCGGATCGCGGCCGTCGTCGAGACCTTCGCCGCCCGCGCCCTGCGCGCCCCCCGGCTCGCCCACGCCCTGCTGGTCGAACCGGCCGACACCGTGGTGGACGCCGAGCGCCTGGTCTTCCGCCGCACCTTCCGCGACGTGCTCGCCGCCGAGATCGCCGCCGCCCTGGCCGCCGGGCAGCTGCCGCCCCAGGACCCGCAGCTGACCGCCGCCGCGATCGTCGGCGCGACCGCCGAGGCGCTCACCGGCCCGCTCGCCGCCGCACCCCCGCCCGACCCCCGGACCGCCCCCGACGCGGTGGTCCCCGCCCTGGTCACCTTCACCCTGCGATCCCTCGGAGGACGCGATGACAGCGACGCATGAGGTCACCAACCAGGTCCCGCTCCCGTACGGGCACGACACCGCCGCCGACCCCGCGCTGCTCGCCGCCCTGCACCGGGCCGGCGCAGGCTGGGCCGAGCCCGCACTGCGCGAACTCGGCCGGCTGGCCGGCTCCGAGCAGGCCGCCGAGTGGGGCCGGCTGGCCAACGAGAACCCGCCGGTGCTGCGCACCCACGACCGCTTCGGCCACCGGATCGACGAGGTCGAGTTCCACCCGCACTGGCACGAGCTGATGCGCACCGCCGTCGGCCACGGCCTGCACGCCGCCCCCTGGCGGGACGAGCGCCCCGGCGCGCACGCCGCCCGCGCCGCCGGGTTCTTCGTCTGGGGCCAGGTCGAGGCCGGCCACACCTGCCCGGTCTCGATGACCTACGCCGCCGTGCCCGCGCTGCGCGCCACCCCCGCGCTGGCCGCCGAGTTCGAGCCGCTGCTCACGGCCACCGAGTACGACTTCGGGCTGCGCGAGCCGCACGGCAAGCGCGGGCTGATCGCCGGCATGTCGATGACCGAGAAGCAGGGCGGCTCCGACGTCCGCGCCAACACCACCACCGCCGTCCCGCAGCCGGACGGGAGCTACCGGCTGACCGGCCACAAGTGGTTCACCTCGGCGCCGATGTCCGACCTCTTCCTCGCCCTCGCCCAGGCGCCCGGCGGGCTCAGCTGCTTCCTGCTGCCGCGCGTCCTGCCGGACGGCACCCGCAACCGGCTCCGGCTGCAGCGGCTCAAGGACAAGCTGGGCAACAAGTCCAACGCCTCCGCCGAGATCGAGTACGACGAGGCGTACGGCCTGCTGGTCGGCGAGGAGGGCCGGGGCGTGCGGACCATCATCGAGATGGTCAACATGACCCGGCTGGACTGCACCATCGGCGCCGCCTCCGGCATGCGGCTCGGCGCCACCCGGGCCGTCCAGCACGCCCTGCACCGCCGCGCGTTCGGCCGGGCGCTGGTCGACCAGCCGCTGATGCGCAACGTGCTCGCCGACCTGGTCGTCGAGTCCGAGGCGGCCACCACGGTGGCGATGCGGCTCGCCCAGGCCACCGACGCCGCGCTCGCCGGGGACGAGCGGGAGGCGCTGGTGCGCCGGCTCGGCCTGGCCGTCGCCAAGTACTGGGTCTGCAAGCGCGGCCCGGCGCACGCTGCCGAGGCCCTGGAGTGCCTGGGCGGCAACGGCTACGTCGAGGAGTCCGGCATGCCCCGGCTCTACCGCGAGGCGCCGCTGGTCTCCATCTGGGAGGGCTCCGGCAACGTCGCCGCCCTGGACGCGCTGCGGGCGATGGCCAAGCACCCGGAGACCGTCGACGCCTTCCTCGGCGAACTGGACGCGGCCGCGGGGGCCGACCGCCGGCTGGACGCGGCCGTCGCCGACCTGCGCAAGCGGCTCGCCGACCTGGACCAGCTGGAGTACCGCACCCGCCGGCTGGTGGAGGCGATGGCGCTGGCCTTCCAGGGCTCGCTGCTCGTCCGCTACGGCGACCCGGCGGTGGCCGACGCGTTCTGCGCCTCCCGGCTCGGCGGCGACCACGGCGCGGCCTTCGGCACCCTGCCGCCCGGCCCGGACGCGGCGGCGATCATCGACCGCGCCCGGCCGGTGCCCGCCGCATGAGCGCCCCCGACCCGCTGGCCGAGGCGGCCGAGGTACGGGCCTTCTGGCAGCACCTCGGCCTGCCCGGCCTGATCGACGTCCATACACACTTCATGCCGCAGAACGTCCTCGACAAGGTGTGGGCCTACTTCGACGCGGCCGGCCCGCTGACCGGCCGCCCCTGGCCGATCACCTACCGCGAGGCCGAGGAGCAGCGCGTCGCCCGGCTCAGGGAGTTCGGCGTCCAGGCGTTCACCGCGATGCTCTACCCGCACAAGCCCGGCATGGCCGAGTGGCTCAACGCCTGGGCCGCCGGCTTCGCCGCCCGCACCCCCGACTGCCTGCACACCGCCACCTTCCACCCCGAACCCGGCGCCGCCGGATACGTGGCCCGGGCGCTGGAGGGCGGCGCCCGGGTGTTCAAGGCACACCTCCAGGTCGGCGGCTGGGATCCGAGGGACGAGGCGCTCGACGAGGTCTGGGGCCGGCTCGCCGACGCCGGAACGCCGGTGGTCACCCACTGCGGCTCCGGCCCGGTCCCCGGCAAGCACACCGGCCCGGGCCCGATCGGCGAGGTGCTCGCCCGGCACCCGCGGCTGGTCCTGGTCGTCGCCCACCTCGGCATGGACGAGTACGCCGACTTCCTCGACCTCGCCGAGCGCTACCCCGGGGTGCGGCTGGACACCACCATGGCGTTCACCGACTTCGCCGAGCAGACCGCCCCCTTCCCGCGCGCCGAACTGCCCCGGCTGCGGGCGCTGGGCGACCGGGTCCTGCTCGGCAGCGACTTCCCCAACATCCCCTACCCGTACGGTCACCAGCTGGAGGCGCTGGACCGGCTCGGGCTGGGGGAGGAGTGGCTGCGTGCCGTCCTCCACGACAACGCGGCCGCGCTGTTCGGTATGTGACGGTCAGTCGAGGCTGCTTAGGAGGGGGAGTGCCCGGGCGTGCAGGCCCGGCGCGGCGGTCAGGAAGCCGTCCGACCCGGGCGTCCAGGGCGCGCCGGCGGTGTCGGTCACCGTCGCGCCCGCCTCGGCCGCGACCAGCGCGCCGGGCAGCAGGTTGGCCGCGTCGGGACCGAACTCCCAGAACAGGCCCAGGTGTCCGGAGCCGACCTGGGCCACCTGGAGCGAGGTCGGGCCCAGGTTGCGCACGGCCAGGACCGCGCCCGCGACCGCCGACAGCGAGGTGCCCGCCCGGCGCAGCGCCACCGGATCCCGGGCGACCAGCGGGGGCTGGCTCGTCCCGGCCACCGTCGCCGCCAACTCCCGTTCCACGACGGTGATCGGCCGCCCGTCCAGCTCCGCTCCGCCGCCGCGCACGGCCCGGTAGGTGGGGCCGAGCAGCGGCGCGTGCACGACGGCCAGCACCGCCGCGCCGTCCCGCACCAGCGTCGCGGTCACCGCCCACTGCGGCAGGCCGAGCAGGAACTGCACCGCGCCGTCGGTGGCGTCGCAGAGCCACCACTCGCCCTCGGCCGGCACCGTGCCGTCGAACTCGTCCTCCACCCGGCCCGCCCGCGGGCGCAACGCGCCCAGCCGGTCCCGGAGTTCGGCCGCCACCGGGCCGTCCAGCGCGGCGAACCGCGCCCTCGCCTCCGCCAGGGTGGACGCCGGGCACGGCCGGTCCGGCCGCTGCGCGGCCAGCCTCGCGCCGACCGCCCGGACCGCCGCCTCCGCACCCGTCAGCAGCCCGCGCAGTTCCCGCACCTCGTCGTTGCTCATCGTCCCTCTTCCGTTCGTCCCGGTCGCATGGTCCAGGAGTACCGTCGGTGCGGCCGGGCCGGACGCCGGACGGCGACGAGGCGACGGAGATCGGACATCATGGACGTCACAGCAGCTGATCCGGACACCGTGCTGGACGCCCTGGACCGCCGACTGGTCTGCGCGCTCCAGGTGAACGGCCGGGCCGGGGCGGGGCGGATCGCCGAGGTGCTCGGCGTCTCCGCGCGCACCGTCACCCGCCGGCTCACCAGGCTCCAGCAGACCGGCCTGGTCCGGGTGGTCCGGATGCCCGCCGTCGAGGACGCCGCCGTCGGCGCGCTGCTGCTGCGGATCCGGGTGCTGCGCGGCAAGGCCGACACCGTCGCCCAGGCCCTCGCCGACCGGCCGGACGTGCCGTTCGTCGACGTCATGCTCGGCGGCCAGGAGATCGGCGCGGTGATGCTCAGCGACGCCGGCGCCCGCGACCGCCTGCTGTACGGACGGCTGCCCGCCACCACCGCCGTCGCCGAGACCACCGCGCACGCCGTGCTGCACGCCTTCGCGCGCGCCGACCAGTGGCGCTCGGGCCACCTGGGCGAGGCCGAGGCGGCCGCGCTCGCCGAACCCGGGCCCGCCCGGCCGGCCCCGGGCGGCGTGCTGCTGGACGAGCTGGACCGCGCGCTGCTGGACCGGCTCGGCGAGGACGCCCGGCAGTCCCACGCGGCGCTCGCGGCGGCCGTCGGCACCCCCGAGTCGACCGTCCGGCGCCGGCTGCACCGGCTGGACGGGGCCGGGCTGGTGCGGACCCACACCACCGTCGACCCCCGGCTGCTGGGCCTCGCCGTGGACGCCAACCTGTGGCTGGACGTGCCGCCGGGCCGGCTCGCGGCGGTCGGCGCGGCGCTGGCCCGGCACCGGCAGGTGCACGGCGTCTTCGCGACCAGCGGGCCGGCCAATCTGATGGCCGCGGTGTTCTGCCCGGACCACGCCGGGCTCTACCGGTTCGTCACCGACACCCTCGGCCCGCTGGGCGTCGGCCGCGCCGAGACCACGATCGTGGCGCGGGCCGTCAAACGGGCGGGCGTTCCGCTGCGGAGGCCGCGCACCCGGACGTGAGCGCGAGGGCGGGCGCGGGCGCATGACCCTGGAGGTAATCGACGCCCCGTCCGGCCCCCGGCACAGTGGTGTCCACCCGGCGGCGGCACCGCCGACCGGGCTCCCACCCCACCCCCGGAGGGCGATCCGCCATGTCCGCGCACACCCTGAACTCCGCCGCCCGCACCGCCCCCGCCTCCTTCAGGGCGCTGCGCGGCCTCCTCGCCCTCGACGCCGTGGTCAGCGGCGGCAACGGTCTCGCCTACCTGGCCTTCCCCGGCCCGCTCGGCGAACTGCTGGGCGTCGGCCGCTCGACGCTGCTGGAACTCGGCGCCGTGCTGGCGGTGTTCGGCCTCGCGGTCGGCCTGCTGGCGGCCCGTCCGCAGCCGCCGGGCCTCGCGGTGCGGGCGGTGATCGACGTCAACCTGGTCTGGGCGGTGCTCAGCGTGGTGGCGATGGAGCTGTGGTTCGAGCCGACCACCGCCGGCTACGTCTGGATCCCGTTCCAGGCCGCCACCGTGGCGCTCTTCGCCGTCCTCCAGTTCACCGCCCTGCGCCGCCTGACCGCCTGACCGGCCGGCCATGGCGGTCTGTGCGGCTACCGCTCCGTCCCCACGGCGGCCTGCAGGAACGCGACCGTCTCCGTGTCGGCCGGGAGGAAGGTCTCCATGGCCAGCTCGGAGACGGTCACGTCCATCGGCGTGTTGAAGGTCGCGATCGTCGACAGGAACGACAGCACCCGCCCCTCGAACGCGATCCGCAGCGGCAGCGCGAACGGGAACAGTTCGGTGATGTCCTCCTCACCGCCGTCCGCCGCCGCGCCGGGCGGCTCGGGGTAGGCCCGGACCTCCTCCAGCAGCGCCCGCAGCGGCTCCGAGCGGACCAGCCCGACCTGCTGCTCCATCCGCTCCAGCAGGTGCCGCCGCCACTGGCGCAGGTTCAGGATCCGCGGCGCGACGCCCTCCGGGTGCAGGGTGATCCGCATCGCGTTGAGCGGCGGCTCCAGCAGGTGCGGGGCGACCCCGGTGAGCAGCAGTCCGAGCGCCCGGTTGGCGGCGAGGACCTGGAACGTCCCGTCGACGACCAGCGCCGGATAGGGGTCGTGCGAGGCGAGCAGCCGCTCCATCCCGGAGCGCAGCGCCGCCATCGCCGGGTCGTCCAGCCGCTTCTCCGGGTAGTGCGGCGCGTACCCGGCGGCCAGCAGCAGCGCGTTGCGCTCGCGGACCGGGACGTCGAGGTGCTCGGCGAGCCTGAGCACCATCTCCTGGCTGGGCCGGGCGCGGCCGTTCTCGATGAAGCTGATGTGCCGGGCCGAGGAGTCGGCCAGCAGGGCCAGTTGCAGCTGGCTGAGCCGGCGCCGCTCCCGCCAGCCGCGCAGCAGCACGCCCACGCCCGTTCCGGCCGTGTCCGGCCCCATCCCCACCATGATCGTCATGGCCGGGACAGTACTAGGCTCCGGGGCGTCAGGCGCCGGTGGTCGAGCCGGGCCGGATGATCATCAGCACCACGACGACCGCCCAGAGCAGGTTGAAGACGCCCGCCGTCATCGGCAGCAGGGCGAGCCCCTTGACCGCCTTGCCGTGGTCCGCCGAGCCGTGCTCCAGGTCGAGCGCGTCCACCGCGGCCTGCTGCGCGGGCAGCACGAACAGCAGCAGCGCCAGGGCCGCGACGGCGGTCAGCACCATGGAGGCGATCAGCCAGGACTGGCCGAGCACGTCCATGACCTGGGCCACTCCGATGCCGAGGACCGGCACGGCGATCCCGAGCAGCGCGTAGACCTGGGTGATCCGGTGCAGCAGCCGCAGCATGCCGGCGTCGGCGGCCTGCTCGGGCCCGCCCGCCAGCGCCGCCTTCGCCCGGCGCGGGAACATGCTGACGGCCACGGCCACCGGGCCGATGAACAGCACCGAGGCGAGGACGTGCAGGCTCAGCAGGAACTTGGCCATGGCGGGGCACCCTTGTGACTCAACGGGGGCGGCCCGCCGGCGGTCGCGGCCGGGCAGCCGGGGCGGACGGTTCTTCCCGCCCCGACCAGGACGCTAACACCGCTTATCCGACCGGCTCCCACCCAGGTCGGGGCCTCACAGGGCGCTCAGTTCGACGGCCCGCGGCGCCAGCTCGCTGACCGCCGCGACGGCCGAGCCGTGCGCCTCGTCCACCCAGTCGAGCAGCTGGAGGCCCTCGAAGGGGCTGAGCAGCGGCCGGTCGCCGGGCAGGTCGAGCGGGAGTGCGGAGAGGTCGACGGCGGCGAGCCCGTCCAGGGTGGTGCGGCCGATCTTGATCAGCGCCTCCTTGCGGACCCAGAGCCGCAGGAAGGCCCGCGCCGGGTCGGCGTGCTCCCGCACCTGCCGCAGCTCGGCCTCGGCGAGCACCCGGGGCGCGACGTCGAGCAGGGTGCCGCCGCGGTCGGTCAGCTCGACGTCGACGCCGATCGGCCGGTGTCCGGCGGCGGCCGCGACCACGCCCTTGGTGTGCGAGAGGCTGACCTCGATGCCGGGGTGGTCGGGCAGGTAGGGCTTGCCGTGGTCGGCCTCGCCGCAGTCGGGGCAGCGCTGGGCGAGGGTCAGTCCGGTGGCCGGGACGCCGAGCAGGGCGGCGGCGCAGAGCCGGACCAGGACGTGCGCGGCGACGAAGTCGGCCCGCCCGGACTCGTACCGGAACCGGGCGGCGCGCTCCTTCTCCAGGGGGGTGAGCAGGTGCTCGCCGGCCTCGGGGTGGCGCAGCACGTCGGCGCTGGTGGCGACGGTGGCGATCGCGTCGGAGGTCATGTCCCCCAACCTAGCGGGGCCGTCGGAGGGCCGGGAGGACACGGCGGGCTCGTCCGGTCGAAGGATTTACGGATCGGCGCTGATGGTCTGTATGGTACAGAGCTGTCCGATTTGGTATCGGATATCACAAATCTCTGGATTCTCTGGGATTCGACCGGGATGATCCAGGATCAACTGGAACGTGGCGGGAGGGGCAGGACCTGCCCACTTCCTCGTACGAAGGATTGTGTCGATGAGTCAGAGGGCCCGTACACAGGGTTATGAGAGAACCGCGGTGCAGAGACCGCCGGCCCCCCGCGGCCGCCGGAACGCCCGGATCGCCGCCGCGACCGCCGCCGCCGTGCTGCCGCTCGCCGCGGTGCTGACGGTCGGTTCGGCCGCGCCGCTGGCCCCGCCGCTGGGCGCGTGCAGCGGACCGGACTGCCCGGCCACCTGGCCTCCGGTCAACAACGGCGACTTCACCGGCCGGGACGCCACCATCACCGTCTTCACCGGCGGCTCCTACCTGGTGACCGGCCGGGCGGCCGAGGCCGAGGGCAAGATCGTCACCCTCGGGGACTTCACCGTCGACAAGAGCCAGGGCGGCGGCGCGTTCAACGCGGGCGTGGTCGGCGTCGGTTCGCGGGTCGTGCCGCCGAACGGCAGCGACTTCCTCACCGTCGGCGGCGACGTCACCGTCCAGCCCGGCAACAGCCTGCTGATCGGCGGCAGCGACTCCCAGGGCACGGCCTTCGGCAACCTGCGGTACGCGGGCGCGCTCACCGGCACGGTCAACATCGACCCGACCGGCCAGGCGATCCAGGACGCCAACGCCGCCGCGCCGTACCAGTCGGTGCTCACCCAGATCGAGGAGGTCTCGGCCTGCGTCGGCACGGCCACCGCCACCGGAACCGTCGCGCTCACCAGCAGCGAGGCGACCTTCACCGGCGACGGGACCAGCATGAAGCAGGTCTTCAACGTCACCGGGAACCTCACCTCGCCGACCGGCGGCCAGATCGGCCTGGTGTTCGCCAACATCCCGGCCGGCGCGACCGTCGTGATCAACATGCTGTCGGCAGACCCGGTCATCAACACCTACACCGGCACCGGCCTGCCCGGCGATCCGACCACCGACATGCGCTCCAAGCTGATGTGGAACTTCCCCACGGCCACCAGCGCGCGGATCAACGGCAGCGCGCAGTTCCAGGGCTCGGTGATGGCGGGCAACCCGGCCGGCACCACGACCATCGACATGCCGGGCATGAACGGCCGGGTGTACCTGGCGGGCAACCTGGTGCAGACCGGCAACGGCGGCTACGAGATCCACAGCTACCCGTTCGACGGCGACCTGCCGGACTGCGCGGTCACCCCGAGCCCGACGCCGACCTCGCCGTCGCCCTCGCCGACGTCCCCGACGCCGACGCCGACCGAGACCTCCACCTCGCCGGCCCCGACCAGCCCGACGCCGACGCCGACCTCGCCGACGCCGACGCCGACGCAGACGTCCCCGACGCCGACCGAGACCACCACCTCCCCGGCCCCGACCACCCCGGCGCCGACGGAGACCACCACCTCGGCCGCGCCGACCAGCCCGACCGCCACCTCCAGCTCGTCCAGCGCCGCGCCCGGCACCGGTGGTCCGACCACCGGGGGCCCGACCACCCATCACCCGGCGCCCACCCACGGCGGCGGGGGCGG
>NZ_BAAAKJ010000188.1:13638-15191 GCF_039527695.1 Kitasatospora putterlickiae | reverse complement strand
GCGTCGAGCCGGCCGCGCAGGCGGCGGCCCAGACCACCCCGGCCGGCCGGCCCGCCACCGTCGCGGCCGGCCCCGGCACGGCAGGTTCAGGTCAAAACACCGCAAAGAGCTGAGCCCCGCCCGTCCGCCAGGTGTGCGCGCGGTGTGGACGCTGAGTCAAGTTTCCATAACCGCGCGTTTCCGTGGAACGCTGTACACGGCTGATGACGTTGTGTCCGATGGTCCCCCGTCAACCGTCCCGAGCAGGTGCGGCGGCGGGCGGGCCGCGGAGCGACGACCCGAGCAACGACCAGGTGCAGCGGACCCAGAAGGAGGTGCGGCGTGTCGACGCCGCTTGCCGACACGACCAACCCCGACCTCGGCCTGCTCTACGCCGTCAACGGCCTGGCCAAACGCGCCCCCGCCTCGTTGGACCACCTGGTCTCCTGGGTCGGCGAGTACGGCATCCTGATCGGCCTCGCCCTGCTGGGCGTGGTGGGCTGGCTGCTGGCCCGGCGGCGCCCGGACGCCCCGGTGGCGGTGGCCGGGCTGCTGTGGGCCCCGCTGTCGGTCGCCATCGCCGAGCTGGCCAACCTGCCGATCTCGGCGATCGTGGACCGCCCCCGGCCCTTCGTGGAGCACACCGGCCTTGAGGTGCTGGTCGACGGCAAGGCCGGCACCCACTCCTTCGTCAGCGACCACTCCACGATGTCGATGGGCATCGCGGTGGCGCTGTTCCTGGTGAACCGTCGGCTCGGCTGGATCGCCGGCGGCCTGGCGCTGCTTCAGGGCTTCTGCCGGATGTACATGGGCGTGCACTACCCGACCGACGTGATCGGCGGCTTCGCGCTCGCCACCGCCGTGGTGCTGCTGCTGGCGCCGATCGCGATGGCGGTGCTGGTGCCGCTCTGCCACGCGCTCGCCCGCACCCCGCTGGCCCCGCTGATCCGCGCCAAGCGGGGCACCGGACAGGACGGGGGCCGGGGTCCGGGCAGGCGCGGCGGCCGGGCCCGGAGGGCGGTCCGCGCCGAGGAGCAGCCCAGGGAGTCCGACCTCGCCGCCTGAGCGGGCCGGCCTACCCCGGGTCGGACGCGTTGGCGGTGAGGTGCTCGTCCGCCTCGCGCCGGGTGAGGTCGCGCGAGCGCCGGGCCGGGGAGTACCAGCCGCAGTCGCAGGTCGCGTAGCAGAACGAACCGCGTTCGCTGATCGCGACGCGGTGCTCGGGCATCCGGGTGCCGGGAACCGCCGGCAGCTCACTGTGCACGTGCCTCACGGTAACGTGCCGGACCGCCCGCGCGCGACGGCCGTGACACGCGGGAGCCGGCGTAACCTCCGGCGCCCCAACTCGTTTGCCCGGAAAGAGCTCTGCCCACCCGCTGACGGTGGCCGGCGGGGCAGTCGGGCCCGAGGGGGTTGTCGCGAGGATGAAGATGACCGACCAGCAGCGCACCGGCCGGACGGGCGGCCGCACCGGACGGCGGGTACGTCCGGCGGCGGGTGCCGCCCTGCTCGCCGCCGTTCTGGCCGGGGCCACCGCCCTGGCCGGCTGCTCGCCGGACGCCGTGGACGGCGCC
>NZ_BAAAKJ010000188.1:0-13624 GCF_039527695.1 Kitasatospora putterlickiae | reverse complement strand
GCCGCGGCCGAGCAACAGGTGAGCGGCGCCCCCGACCAGCTCTCCGCCGACCCGCTGACCGCGGTCCGCGGCGCCGCCGACATCACCGGCCGGTCGGGCTCCGCGCACGCCACCACCGAGCTGGTGACCGAGTCCGCGGAGAAGAAGGCCGTCTTCACCGGCACCGGCGGCTACGACTACGTGAAGCGGATCGGCCGCCTGGAGGTGCAGGTGCCGCCGGGTGCCGCGACCACCGGCAAGATCGTCGAGGTGCTCCTGCCCGGCACGGTCTACCTGCAGAACAGCGGGGCCAAGGTGCCGGAGGGCAAGTGGGTCAAGCTGGACGTCCGCCAGCTGCCGGACGGCAACCTGGTCAGCGGCGGCGCCACCGACCCGTCCTCCGCCGCGGGCGCGCTGCGCGGCGCCCAGAAGGCCGAGCTGGTCGGCACCGAGACGGTCGGCGGGGTGGCGCTGAAGCACTACCGCGGCACCCTGGACCTCGCCAAGGCGGCCGACGCCACCGGCGGGCGCGGCGGGGACGGCCTGCGGATGGGGGCGCAGACCTTCACCGTCAAGGAGGTCCCCTACGACGTCTGGCTGGACGACCAGGGCCGGCTGCACAAGGTGGTCGAGGTCTTCACCTTCGCCGGGGTGGCCGGCTCCAAGGAGGCGAAGGACCAGGTGAAGGTGGTGTCGACCACCGCGCTGAGCGACTTCGGCGCACCGGTGGAGGCGGCCGAGCCGCCGGCCGCGGACATCGTCGCGATGAAGCCCACCGAGAGTCCGAAGTAGCGCGCTCGGGGGTCGGCGCGGGCGCCGCGGGCGCGGGCGCGCGGGGAGACCGCCGGGCCGGGGCCGCCCGGTAGCCCCCGGGCCACCCGTTTCGGCGGCGCCGAGATGGCCCGTCCGTGCCATGTGGACGGGCTCCGAAGTGCCTAGGCTGGACGTCGGGTGGCTGCCGCCCGGGCTGGCGAGGCGCTGAAGGGGTGGTGCAGGTGATGGCGTCCACGGGCGGCCGCAGCGGCGGCCACGACGACGCGGCCCTCGACGAGATCGAGCTGGCCGGTGAGCTGATGATCGCCGCCACGGCCAGCAGCGGAGACCGGCTGCCGACCGAGCGGATCGACGAGGTGCTGCTCGACCGGCCCGACGGCGGTCCGACCGCCGGGCCGGGCCGAGGCCCACAGGGCCGGGGCCCTCAGGTCCGCGAGGGCCGGGAGGGCCACGACGACTAGAGCGGGGTCAGCTGCGCAGCAGCCGGCCGATCGCCGCGGTGGCCTCGGCGACCTTGGCGTCCAGCTCGGTGCCGCCCTCCTCGGCGGCGGCCGCGACGCAGTGCCGCAGGTGCTCCTCCAGCAGCGAGAGCGCGAAGGACTGCAGGGCCTTGGTGCTGGCCGAGACCTGGGTGAGCACGTCGATGCAGTAGACGTCCTCGTCGACCATCCGCTGGAGGCCGCGGATCTGGCCCTCGATCCGGCGCAGCCGCTTGAGGTGCGCGTCCTTCTGGGCGCTGTACCCGTGCGGGCCGTGGCCGCCGTGGGCGGCGTGGGCGTCCGTCGTCGCCTGGACGGCGACGTGCTCGCCGTGCGGTTCCGCCCCGGGCGCCTGCTCCGGCTCGGTGCGCGCTTGCGTGGTGGTCATCGGCCCGCCTTCGTCTGAGTGCCTGGTGGCTGCGTCGGCCTCCAGTGTCCAACACCGGGGCCCTTCGTGGTGTTCCTCCGGCACGGCCGACCGGGAGCGGACGCGTCCGGCGCGGTTCCCCCGTCCGGGGAACACCCCGCTCTTCCCGCCGCACAGCAGGGGCGATCCGGGCGAGGTTCCGTCAGACTGGGGGCTCATGCCCGCACCTGTGGTGCGGATCGGGTCCACTGCTACGGCAGCCGAACGGAAGGGGAGGTTCCGGCTCCCCTTCGAGCACCCCATTTGCGTGATGGCGCTCGGTTGCACCTAGCATCGTTCAGTCCCCTACCCCGCACATCGGAGATTTCCGTGCGTTTTAGCCTGACCCCGAAGGAGACGAGCTTCTACGACATGTTCGCCGCGGCCGCGGAGAACCTCGTCGTCGGCTCCAAGCTCCTGCTGGAACTGCTGGGATCAGACGTGTCGGCCCGCGCGGAGATCGTCGAGCGCATGCGCGCCGCCGAGCACGCCGGAGACGACACCACCCATGCGATCTTCCACCAGCTGAACTCCTCCTTCATCACGCCCTTCGACCGCGAGGACATCTACAACCTCGCCTCGTCGCTGGACGACATCATGGACTTCATGGAGGAGGCCGTCGACCTGGTCGTCCTCTACGACATCCAGACCCTGCCGAAGGGCATCGAGCAGCAGATCGAGGTCCTGGCCCGCGCCGCCGAGCTGACCGCCGAGGCGATGCCGAACCTGCGGAGCATGTCCAACCTGACCGAGTACTGGATCGAGGTCAACCGACTGGAGAATCAGGCCGACCAGATCCACCGCAAGCTGCTCGCCCACCTCTTCTCCGGCCAGTACGAGGCCATCGAGGTGCTCAAGCTGAAGCAGGTCGTGGACGTCCTCGAACAGGCCGCGGACGCGTTCGAGCACGTCGCCAACACGGTGGAGACCATCGCGGTCAAGGAGTCCTGACCCCCGTGGACATGGCAGCACTCATCGCCGTCGTCGGCGTCGCGTTCTTCTTCACCTACACCAACGGCTTCCACGACTCCGCGAACGCGATCGCGACCTCGGTCTCCACCCGGGCGCTGACGCCCCGGGCGGCCCTGGCGATGGCCGCGGTGATGAACCTGGCGGGCGCCTTCCTGGGCAGCGGGGTGGCGCACACCGTCTCGCAGGGCATCATCGAGACCCCGACCGGCGACACCGGCATGGCGATCCTGTTCGCCGCGCTGGTCGGCGCCATCGCCTGGAACCTGGTCACCTGGTACTTCGGCCTGCCGTCCTCCTCCTCGCACGCGCTGTTCGGCGGCATGGTGGGCGCGGCGCTGGCCGGCGGCACCGAGGTGATCTGGAGCGGCGTCGTCGACAAGATCGTCATCCCGATGGTCGTGTCGCCGGTGGTCGGCCTGGTCGGCGGCTTCCTGGTGATGCTGGCGATCCTCTGGCTCTTCCGGCGGGCCAACCCGCACCGGGCCAAGCGCAACTTCCGGGTCGCCCAGACGGCCTCGGCCGCCGCGATGGCGCTCGCGCACGGTCTGCAGGACGCGCAGAAGACCATGGGCATCGTGGTGATGGCCCTGGTGATCTCGGGCCACCAGGACCAGGGCGACCCGATCCCGGTCTGGGTGAAGATCTCCTGCGCGACGATGCTCTCGCTGGGCACCTACGCCGGCGGCTGGCGGATCATGCGGACCCTGGGCCGGAAGATCATCGAGCTGGACCCGCCGCAGGGCTTCGCCGCCGAGGCCACCGCCTCGACGGTCATGTACATCACCTCGTTCGTCTTCAAGGCCCCGATCTCCACCACCCATGTGATCACCTCGGCGATCATGGGCGCCGGCGCCACCAAGCGGATCCGCGCGGTGCGCTGGGGCGTCGCCAAGAACATCGTGCTCGGCTGGTTCATCACCATGCCGGCGGCGGCCCTCGTCGCCGCGCTGGTGTTCTGGTTCGTCCACCTGTTCTGGGGCTGACGCCCCCGGACCGACCCGAACCGCTCCCGGCCGGCCCGGACCCACCCGGACCGGCCCGGACACGACAGGCCCGCCCCCCGCATCTCGGGGGGCGGGCCTGTCCATGCTCCGCGGCGGCACCGCCATGCAGCACCACGAAGCAGTCTGTGAAGCGCCGCCCGAAGACCGGGCGGATCGATCACCCGAAGCGGCCGGAGATGTAGTCCTCGGTCGCCTGCACGGACGGGTTGGAGAAGATCCGCTGGGTGTCGTCGAGCTCGATCAGCTTGCCCGGCTGGCCGACGCCGGCCAGGTTGAAGAAGGCGGTGCGGTCGCTGACGCGGGCCGCCTGCTGCATGTTGTGCGTCACGATGACGATGGTGAACTGGGACTTCAGCTCGCCGATCAGGTCCTCGATGGCGAGGGTGGAGATCGGGTCGAGGGCGGAGCAGGGCTCGTCCATCAGCAGGACCTGCGGCTCGACCGCGATGGCGCGGGCGATGCACAGGCGCTGCTGCTGACCGCCGGAGAGGCCGGCGCCCGGCTTGTTCAGCCGGTCCTTGACCTCGTTCCAGAGGTTGGCGCCCTTGAGCGACTTCTCCACCACGCCGTCCAGCACGGACTTCTTGCGCACACCCGCGAGCTTCAGCCCGGCGACCACGTTGTCGTAGATCGACATGGTCGGGAACGGGTTCGGGCGCTGGAAGACCATGCCCACCGCGCGGCGGACGGCGACCGGGTCGACGCTGGAGCCGTACAGGTTCTCGTCGTCCAGGAGGACCTTGCCCTCGACGCGGGCGCCGGGGATCACCTCGTGCATCCGGTTGAGGGTCCGCAGGAAGGTGGACTTGCCACAGCCGGAGGGGCCGATGAAGGCCGTCACCGAGCGGGGTTCGATGGACATCGAGATGTCCTCGATGGCCTTGGTGGAGCTGTAGTAGGCGGACAGTCCGCTGACGTCGATGCGCTTGGCCATGATCGTTCGTCTTCTCTCAGTCTTCGTCGTACGTCAGTCGGTCGCTCAGTGTCCGGCCTTGGGAGAGCGCCAGCGGGCGATGCCCCGGGCGATGAGGTTGAGCCCCATCACGAAGGCGATCAGCACCAGCGCGGCACCCCAGGCCCGGGCGTAGCCGAAGTCGTTGTTCACCACGGCGTACTGCTGCCAGATGTACATCGGCAGCGACTGCTGAGGTCCGTCGAACGGGTTGTTGTTGATGTAGGCGGCGCCGAAGACCAGCATCATCACCGGGGCGGTCTCACCCGTGATGCGGGCGACCGCCAGCATCACACCGGTGGTGATACCGCCGATGGCGGTGGGGAGGACGACCCGCAGGATGGTCTTCCACTTCGGCACGCCGAGCGCGTACGACGCCTCGCGCAGCTCGTTCGGGACGAGCTTGAGCATCTCCTCGGTGGAGCGGACCACGACCGGCATCATCAGGATCGCCAGCGCGAGGCTGCCCGAGAAGCCGGAGTAGTTGAAGCCGAGGGCGATGTTCCACAGGGACAGGATGAACAGACCGGCGACGATCGACGGGACACCCGTCATGACGTCGACGAAGAAGGTGACCGCCTTGGCGAGCGTGCCGCGGCCGTACTCGACCAGGTAGACGGCGGTCAGCAGACCGATCGGGGCGGCCATCAGGGTGGCCAGGCCGACCTGCTCCAGGGTGCCGATCAGCGCGTGGTAGATGCCACCGCCGGGGCCGGCCGAGCGCACGCCCATCATGGAGTGCGTCAGGAAGTCGCCGTCCACCACGTCGGCGCCCTGCTGGATCGTGTAGACGGTCAGCGAGAGCAGCGGGATGACGGCCAGGATGAAGGCGACCCAGACCACCGAGGTGGCGAACCGGTCCTTGGCCTGGCGGCGGCCCTCGACCTGGGCCGCGAGCGCATAGCTGATGATCAGGAACAGGGCGGCGGAGATCAGGCCCCACTGGAGCTTGCTCTCCAGGCCACCGACCAGGCCGATGCCGCAGCCGAGGGCGATCGAGCCGGCGGCCACGCCGGCCGGGGCCCACTTGGGGAGCCGGTTGGCGGTCAGCGGGCGGCCGACCGGGCGGGCGTCCGAAGGGACGGAAGTGGTCGCGGCGCTCATGCGGCCTTCCTCGCTTCGCTCGTCAGGGCGCATGCGCGCAACACGCGGAGTTCGATGATTCGCTCGCTGCACTCACTCATGCGTTGGCCCCCGAGTACTCCTTGCGGCGGGCGACGATCAGCCGCGCGGCACCGTTCACCAGCAGGGTGATCACGAACAGGACGAGGCCGGAGGCCATCAGCGCGTCCCGGCCGAAGGGCTGCGCCTCGTTGAACTTCAGGGCGATGTTCTGCGCGAAGGTGCCGCCGCCCGGGTCGAGCAGGTGCAGCGAGAGCACGTTGCTGGAGGAGAGCACGACGGCGACCGCGATGGTCTCGCCGAGCGCGCGGCCCAGGCCGAGCATCGAGGCCGAGATGATGCCGGGGCGGCCGAACGGCAGCACCGAGGTGCGGATCATCTCCCAGCGGGTCGCGCCGAGCGCGAGCGCCGCCTCCTCGTGCATCCGCGGCACCTGCCGGAAGACCTCACGGCTGACCGCGGTGATGATCGGCAGGATCATGATCGCCAGCAGGATGCCGACGGTGAACAGGTTGCGCGGAGTGGTGCCGGCCCGGGACTGGTCGAAGATGTACGTCCAGCCGAGGAACTCGTCCAGCCAGCTGTTCAGACCGCTGAGGTGCGGCACCAGGAAGAGCGCGCCCCACAGGCCGTAGATGATGCTGGGCACGGCCGCCAGCAGGTCCACCAGGTAGGCGAACGGCTGGGCGATCCGGCGCGGCGCGTAGTGGGAGATGAACAGCGCGATCCCGATGGCCACCGGGACGGCGATCAGCATGGCGATCAGCGCGCTGACGATGGTGCCGAACGCGAGGACGGCGATGCCGAAGACCGGCTCCGGGGCGTCCGGCGTCCACTCGAAGGTGGTGAGGAAGTTGCCCTCGTTCTTGGTGAGGGCGACGGCCGATCGCCAGGTCAGGAAGCCCGCGATGGCGGCCATGACCACCAGCAGCAGGATGCCCGACCCGCGGGAGAGGTTCATGAAGATCTTGTCGCCGACCCGGCTGTCGCGCTTGCGGCGTTCCCTGCCTCGCGGGGCGGCAGGGGTGGATGAAGTCATTGGTGTACTCCGGTCTGGTGGTGCCGCCCCGAGGGGGCGGCACCCTGGCGGCGGTGCCCCGGACGTGGTGCGTTCGTCGGTACTTCCCGCTGGGGCGACCCCGGCCCCCCTCGTTCACGGGGCCGCCCCAGCGGAGGTCCTACTGGGTCAGGCGAGCGCGCCGATGACGGTGTTCACCTTGTCGGTGAGCGTCTTCGGCAGCGGGACGTAGCCCGCGTCGCCGATCGCCTTCTGGCCCGCGTCGCTGGCGGTGTAGGCCAGGAAGGCCTTCAGGGTGTCGAGGGTGTCGGCCTTGTTGCCCTTGTCGCAGGCGATCTCGTAGGTGACCAGGACCAGCGGGTAGGAACCCTCTTCCTTGGTCGCGTAGTCGAGGGTCAGCGCCAGGTCGCTGCTGTTGGCGCCGGCGATCTGCGCCTTGGCGAAGGTGTTGGCGGCGTTGGCGGCGGTGGCCTCGACCGGCTTGGCGGCGCCGGTGTTGATGGCGGCGCTCTTCAGGTTGTTGGTCTGGGCGTAGGACAGCTCGGCGTAGCTGATCGAGTTCTTGACCTGCTTCACCTGGGCCGCGACACCGGCCGAGCCGTTGGCGCCCTGGCCGCCCTTGCCCGCCCAGGCCTTGCTGGCCGGGTAGGCCCAGGCGCCGCCCGAGGTCTTGGCGAAGTACTTGGTCAGGTTCTCGGTGGTGCCCGAGTCGTCCGTGCGGTGGAAGGCCTGGATGTCGGCGTCCGGCAGCTTGGCGCCCGGGTTGAGGGCGGCGATCGCCGGGTCGTTCCACTTGATGATCTGCGAGTCGAAGATCTTCGCGATGGTCGGGGCGTCCAGGACCAGGTTGTCGACACCCTCGACGTTGTAGACGATCGAGATCAGGCCCGCGACGAGCGGCAGGTTGACGCCCTGGCCACCGGTGCAGACGGCCTTGCTGGCCTCGACCTCGGCCGGCTTGAGCGCCGAGTCCGAGCCGGCGAACTGGATCTTGCCCTGGTTGAACTGCTGGACACCGGCACCGGAGCCGCCGCCACCGTAGTTGACGGTGGCGCCCTTGCAGGCCGCCTCGAAGTTGTTCTTCAGGATGTCGATGGCGTTGCCCTGGGCGGTGGAGCCCGCGGCGACCAGCGCGGTGGGCTTCGGGCCACAGTTGATCGCGGCCGGGGCCGCAGCGGAGCCACTGCCACCCGCCGGCGCGGCGTTGGTGTTGTTATCGTCCGAGCCGCAGGCGGCGAGCGACAGCGAGCTGACGAGCGCCATGGCACCGATCGCGAGGGCCTTGGAGCGGCCGTTCCGCTGGAGCTTCACAGGGTGTCCCTTTCTGTGGCATTGCCCGACGCGCAGGCCCTGCCGAGCAGGGCGGAGCACGGGTTTTGCTGAGGTCCGGGGCCCGTTCGGCCCGCCGGTGACACCGAAGTTAGGCCGGGTAGGTGACGCGTCAGCCGGTCGTAAGTGAACGGAGAGTGAACCTCGAACGGATGACAGGAAACTACGTCAGGTAGTAACGGTTGCGTCACGGCGAGGGCGCGGGTAGATCACTTCCACTGTTCCTTCACGTCTCCCGGGCCGGCGACCGCACCGGCCTGGCCCCCAGCAGCTCCAGCAGCGCGTCGACCAACAGGCGGTCCTGCTCCCGGGTCAACCGCGCCCGCGCCTTCCGCGCCGGCAGCCACTCCAGGAGGTCCACCTCCCGGTTCGGCCGGAACTCCCCCGTCGTCGGCACCGCCGCCCAGTACCGGACCTCCTTCGGCCGGCCCTGCGCCACGTAGTGCTGGGTCGGCAGCTCCTCCCCCAGCACGCAGCGGAACCCCGTCTCCTCCCGCACCTCGCGCAGCGCCGCCTCGACCACTCCCTCGCCCGGGTGCAGCTTCCCCTTCGGCAGGCTCCAGTCGTCGTACTTCGGCCGGTGGATCACCGCGATCCGCGGCCGCCCCAGCCGACCGCTCCGCTTCGGGCGGCCCGGCAGCCAGAGCACCGCCCCCGCCGCCAGCACCACCGGTCCGCCGTACGCCACCTCAGGCCGTCCGCGATTCCGCCGACGCCCCCCAGCCCTCGGCCGGCGGCAGCTCCAGCCACGTCTCGGTGCCCGGCGGCAGCTCCGGCCACCGCCGCCCGAAGGCGTACCGCGCCGCCTCCACCTCCAGCCGCTGATCCGCGTGCACCACGCCCAGCACGTACGCCGTCGCCGGGGTGATCCGCGGCGTACGCGCCGCCGTCGCCGCCGTCACCGCCGCCTCCGACGCCTCCTGGTGCCGCAGGAGCACCAGGTCCAGCTCGTCCAGCACCGCCGACGGCCGCCCGCACACCTCCAGCGCGTACCGGGCCCGCTTCACCAGCCCCCGCGTCCGGTGCCACGGCGCGTCGTCCGCCGCCAGCGCCGCGTCCGCGTCCAGCGCACCCCGCGCGCTCGGCACCACCCCCAGCCGGCGCAGCCCGTCCCCGCCGTACGGCGTCGAGGCCCGCTGCAACGGCAGCTGCTGGGCGCTCGCCGCCAGCGCCCCGAACGCCGCCGCCGCCTGCGGCACCAGCACCGCCCCCGCCCGGCCACCCGCCGACTCCGCCAGCGGCGCCTCCGCCACCAGCAGCGTCATCCGGTCCGCCAGCGCGTGCAGCCGCGCCGAACGCAGCTCCTGCAGCACCGTCGAATGCGCCCTGGTCCGGGCCAGGGTCAGCTGCCGGTCCAGCAGCGCCCGCGCCTTGGGCGCCCCCGCGTGGCCGGCCAGCATGCCCGGCCCCTCCGCCTCGCTGCCGCTCAGCCCGTCCAGCGCGCCCAGCAGCCGGGCCGACCGCCGCACGTACCCCGGCTCCAGCGCCAGCAGGTTCAGCAGCCAGGCCAGCTCGGTCCGCGACTCCTGCGCCCAGACCGGCTCGAACGTCGCGGAGAACGTGGTCAGCAGCCCACTGATCCGCCGCACCGCCCGCAGCAGGTCCGCCGTGCCCTCCGACGGCAGCACGGACGCCCCCGGTCTCCCGCCGACCTCACCCACCGCCAGCGGCAGAGCGCGCAGGAACGCGCCCGCCAGGGCGGTGAGATGGCTGGAGAGGATGTCCCCGGCGGTCGCGGTGGAGGCCGCCTGGGCCGTCATCGGCGCATCGGTCATGGCTAGCTAGATCCCCGTTCCCCCGGGGCCGTCCCCGGGGCTGGTGGCCGACCGCTCAGCGGGTCCCTACCGCTCAGCGGCACGCGTCGGTGGGTCGCGCGGTCGCGTCGTCGAGTCTCCTGCCGTCGTGTCCCCCGGCGGCGGGGCCCGCACCGGTCGGTACGGTGCGGGCCCACCGCGCGGCGTCGCGGCTCACGTCGGCAGGTCTGGCGTCGTCACGTCTGGCGTCAGCGGGGTCGTGGCGGCGACCTGCGGTCATCGGGCCGTGGCGGCCCGACGGCGCTGACGCGAGTCGATGAGCAGGTCCTGGACGTGGCGCAACGACGTGCCGTCGCCGTCCTGGGCGTGCCGGGTCCAGGACCCCTCCGGCCCGAGGTGCCAGGACTCCGTCTCGTCCGACATGCCGAGGTCGAGCAGCCCGGACAGCTCGGCCCGGTGCGCCGGGTCGGTGATCCGCAGCAGCGCCTCGATCCGGCGGTCCAGGTTGCGGTGCATCATGTCGGCGCTGCCGATCCACACTTCCGGATCGCCGTTGTTGCCGAAGACGAAGATCCGCGAGTGCTCCAGGAAGCGCCCCAGGATGCTGCGCACCCGGATGTTCTCGCTCAGCCCCGGCACCCCCGGCCGGATCGCGCAGATGCCGCGCACCCACACGTCCACCGGCACCCCGGCCTGCGAGGCCCGGTACAGCGCGTCGATCACGGCCTCGTCGACGATCGAGTTGACCTTGAGCCTCACGTGCGCCGGGCGGCCGGCCCGGTGGTTGGCGATCTCGTTGTGGATCCGCGCCACCAGACCGTCCCGCAGCCCGCGCGGGGCGGTCAGCAGCCGGCGGTACGACTCGCGGCGCGAGTAGCCGGAGAGCCGGTTGAAGAGGTCCGAGAGGTCCGCGCCGACCTGCGGGTCCGAGGTCAGCAGACCGAGGTCCTCGTACAGCCGGGCCGTCTTCGGGTGGTAGTTGCCGGTGCCGACGTGCGAGTACCGGCGCAGGGTGTCGCCCTCCTGGCGGACCACCAGCGACAGCTTGCAGTGCGTCTTCAGCCCGACCAGGCCGTAGACCACGTGGCAGCCGGCCTCCTCCAGCTTGCGGGCCCACTTGATGTTGGCCTGCTCGTCGAAGCGCGCCTTGATCTCGACCAGCACCAGCACCTGCTTGCCGGACTCCGCCGCGTCGATCAGCGCGTCGACGATCGGCGAGTCACCCGAGGTCCGGTACAGCGTCTGCTTGATCGCCAGCACGTCCGGGTCGGCCGCGGCCTGCTCCAGGAAGGCCTGCACCGAGGTGGAGAAGCTGTCGTACGGGTGGTGCAGCAGCACGTCCCGCTCGCGCATCGCGGCGAAGATGTCCGGCTGCGAGGCCGACTCGACGTCGGTCAGGCCGCGCGCGGTGCCCGCCACGAACTTCGGGTACTTCAGCTCCGGCCGGTCCAGCCCCGCGATGCCGAACAGCCCGGTGAGGTCCAGCGGGCCGGGCAGCGGGAAGACCTCCGCCTCGGTGATGTTCAGCTCCCGCACCAGCAGGTCCAGGATGTAGGGGTCGATCGACTCCACGACCTCCAGCCGCACCGGCGGGCCGAAGCGCCGCCGCATCAGCTCCTTCTCCAGGGCCTTGAGGATGTTCTCGGTGTCGTCCTCCTCCACCTCCAGGTCCTCGTTGCGGGTGACCCGGAAGGCGTGGTGGGCGAGCACCTCCATGCCCGGGAAGAGCTCCTCCAGATGCGCCCCCATGACGTCCTCCAGCGGCACGTACCGCTGCGGGGAGGCCTCCAGGAAGCGCGCGAGCGACTGCGGCACCTTCACCCGGGCGAAGTGCTTGTGCCCGGAGACCGGGTTGCGCACGACGACGGCCAGATTGAGGGAGAGCCCCGATATGTAGGGGAAGGGGTGCGCCGGGTCCACCGCCAGCGGGGTGAGCACCGGGAAGATCTTCTGCCGGAACAGGGTGTGCAGCCGCGCCTGCTCCTTCTCCGCCAGCTCGGACCAGCGGACCACCTCGATCCCCTCGGCGGCGAGGTCCGGCAGCACCTCCTGCTGGAACGCGGCGGCGTGGCGGGCCATCAGCTCGCGCGAGCGGGTCCAGATGAGGTCCAGCACCTCGCGCGGCTGGAGCCCGGACGCGCTGCGCTGAGCGACGCCGGTGGCGATCCGGCGCTTGAGGCCGGCCACCCGGACCATGAAGAACTCGTCGAGGTTGCTCGCGAAGATCGCCAGGAACTTGGCGCGTTCCAGCAGCGGGATCCCCGGATCCTCCGCCAGTTCCAGCACGCGTTCGTTGAACGCGAGCCAGCTGCGCTCACGGTCCAGGAAACGGCCCTGCGGCAACTCCTCAAGGTCCTGCTCGTCGGTGACCGTCAGCTCCGGCGGTATCCCGAGCGCGCTGGACATCCGCGCGGGCGGGGACAACGGGGCAGGGACGGGGCGGGGGATGCTCATGGGCTCCAGCTCCTCCAGCAGGACGGCGTCCGGACGCGAAATGCCTTTCGAGCCGTCGCCCTCGCCCAACCACAACGCCCAACCACCCGGCGCGGTCGTCACAGAACCGATCGGCGGGTGCCGGTCGGCGCTGCGCGAGCGAGACACTACGGACTTCATCCTGTGATCTTCGCGGTATTAATTGAATCCACGGTAAACACCGCATGGCCAGGAGGAAAGCTGAGGCGGTCAGGGCCGGGGCGACAGGCGCACGCCCGTTGCCCCGGCCCCGTTTTCTCCGCTAGGCGCCGCCGGAGCGCGCTGTTCTAACGGTCACCCTCGGTCACCGGAACGCGATCACCGGGAATTCGGATCGGCGACGCCCGCGCGATACATCAAATCGACTTCGTGGACGGTGAATCCGAGCCTTTCGTAGACCCGCACCGCCGCCGGATTGTCCGCGTCGACGTACAGCAGAACGGTCTCCAGACCGCGCTCGCCGACCGCGGCGTCACCCCCCGTCAGGTGGCGCAGGCCGGCCGCGGTCAGCGCCCGGCCGAGGCCGCCGCCCTGCTCCGCCGGATCCACGCCCACCACGTACACCTCACCGAGCGCCGGACCGGCCGCCGTCGCCGGGTGCACCTTGGTCCAGTGGAAGCCGACCGGCCTGCCGTCCCGGGTGGCGAGGAAGAAGCCGGCCGGGTCGAACCACGGCTCGGCCAGCCGGTCGGCCAGGTCGCGCTCGGTCCAGGAGCCCTGCTCCGGGTGGTGGGCGAAGGCGAGCGCGTTCAGCCGGAGCCACTCGGCGTCGTCCTCACCGGGCCGGAACGTCCGCAGTTCGACCCCGTCGGGGAGCGGGACGGCCTCGGTCTGCGTCCCGGTGCGGCGCATCTGCCGCAGCTCGCGGACCAGTTCGGCGCCGTAGCGCGCGGCCAGGTGCCGGGCCGCCGGGTGTCCGCCGTGCACCCAGAAGTCCACGTGCGGCCGGCCCGCCCGCCCGGCCTCGGCGAGCACCGCGTCCACCAGGGGTCGCCCGAAGCCCCGCCCGCGGGCCGCCGGCGCCACGACGAGCTCGGCGGCCGGATTGGCGGTGCCGCTCTCGGGGATCTCCAGCTGGCCGTAGCCGACGGAGTCGGCACCGGTCGTTTCGAGGAAATGGGTCACCCCGGTCCGCGCCGTCTCCGAGGAGCGCAGACGCAGCCGCCCCTGCTCGGACACCGCCTCACGGCCGTCCACGGCCTGGGCGTCCGCCAGGACCCGCAGGGCCGCGTCCCGCTGTGCCGTCCGCAGTACGTCGGAGGCGAGGACCGTGATCGCGTCGCCCGTTGTTGCCGTTCCATCGTCCATGCCCCGACGATACGACAACGGTGAACGCAAAGAACCCCCGCCGGAATACCGGCGG
>NZ_BAAAKJ010000187.1:7328-12181 GCF_039527695.1 Kitasatospora putterlickiae | reverse complement strand
TACGCGGTCGGTGCCACCGAACTGCGCCTGGTCGACCCCGGCCGCGAGGACCCCTGGCGGCCGGGGCGCGCCCGCGAACTGATGATCAGCCTCTGGTACCCGGCCACCCGCCCGGCGCACGGCGACGAACGCGCGCCCTACATGGCGCCGCGCGCCGCCCGGCACTTCGGCGGTCCGGACGGCGCCGCCGCCTTCAACTACGGCGCCGAACCCGGCCGCACCGACTGGTCCGGGGTCCGCACCCACGCCCGCCCCGACGCCCCGCCGCTGCTCGGCGCCGGGCCGCGCCCGGTGGTGCTCTGGTCGGCCGGGCTCGGCGACCCCCGCGGCTGGGGCACCGGTCTGGTCGAGGACCTCGCCTCACGCGGCTACGTCGTGGTCACCGTCGACCACCCCTACGAGGCCTCCGAGGTGGCGTTCCCCGACGGGCGGCTGGCCACCTCGGTGTTCCCCGCGCTCGCCGCCCAACCCGGCCTGGACATCGGCGCGCTGCTGCGCAAGGCGACGGCCGTCCGGGTCGCCGACACCCGCTTCGTCCTGGACGAACTGGCCGCGCTGCGCACCGACGGCCGGCTCCCGGCGGCGCTGGCCGGCTCGCTGGACCTGGACCGGATCGGCATGGTCGGCCACTCCGCCGGCGGGTTCACCGCCGCCCAGACGATGCACGACGACCCCCGGATCAAGGCCGGCGTCAACCTGGACGGCCAGCTGCACTTCCCCGGCCCCGACGGCACCGGCGCGCACCTGAGCGGCGTCGCCGAGGACGGCCTGGACCGCCCGTTCCTGCTGATGGGCACCGAGAGCGCGGACTCCGGCCCCTACGCCGGCCAGCCCGGCTGGGCCGCCTTCTGGCGGCACACCCGCGGCTGGAAGGCGGACGTCACCCTGCTCGGCTCCCGGCACGGCTCGTACACCGACGCGCAGGCGCTGCTGCCCCAACTCGCCCGTCAGGGCGCCGTGTCGGCCGAGGCGCTGCGCGGCGACATCGGCGACGTCCGGCCCGAGCGCGCGGTGGCCGCCACCCGGGCGTACGTCGGCTCCTTCTTCGACCGCTGGCTGCGCGGCCACGACGACCACCTGCTCGACGGGCCCTCGCCGCTCTTCCCGGAGATGCGCTTCGAGGGCTGACGTCCCGTCAACTGGCTGGCTGGGACTCGGCCGTACCCCGCGTCCGGTCTCCGGCTTCATCGCGGCCCGGTGACCGCTGCGCCCGGCCCGGTCCGGCCGTCCCGTCGCCGGTCACAGGCCGCCGCCGAGGGTCACACCGCCGTCCACCACCATGGTCTGGCCGGTGATCCAGGCGGCGCCGGGGGAGAGCAGGAAGGCGACGGCGCCCGCGACGTCCTCGGGCACGCCGAGCCGGCCCAGCGGGTGGGCGGCGGCGACCTGCTCCTCGCGGCCCTCGTACAGGGTCTCGGCGAACCTCGTCTTCACCACGGCGGGTGCGGCGGCGTTGCCCCGGATGCCCCGGGGTCCCGGCTCGGCGGCGAGTTCGGCGGTGAGCCGGATCAGCGCGGCCTTGGAGACGCCGTACAGGCCGGTGCCGGGCGAGGCCCTCCCTTTCGCCGCTTCAGTCCGTCGGGGCCTGGGCGGCGGCGAGCAGGGCGTCCAGCAGGCCGGGGAAGCGCGCGTCGAGGTCGGCGCGGCGCAGCGAGACGTACCGGTTGCGCCCGGCGACCCGGGTGGTGGTCACGCCGGCCTCGCGGAGCACCCGCATGTGGTGCGAGACGGTCGACTTGTGCAGGTGGTCGAGGCCGAGGTGGCGCGGGTCGCAGGAGTGCTCCGCGCCGTCCGCGTAGCTGGTCAGCAGGCGCATCCGGACCGGGTCGCCGAGCGCGTGCAGCACGGTGACCAGGTCGATCTCGGCGGGGGCGGGCTGGGGCAGCCGCTCGTCGTCGGACATGGCCGCGGCCTCCTCGGGGTCGGGCGCGGGGTGCGGTGCGCGGACGGGACGGTTTGACAATCATCCACCAATCCGTACTGTTTGGCGAGCATCAAACTGTTGCCCTCGTGTCCAACAATTTGTCCGGCGGTCCCCACTCCGTCCGACGACGCCCACTCCCTGGGGGGATCGACGTGCCCGTCCGCCTGCTCCTGCTCGCCCTCGGCACCTTCGCCGTCGGCACCGACGCCCTGGTCATGGCCGGCATCCTCGGCCCGGTCGCCGACGACCTCGGGGTCTCGGTGACCGCCGCCGGCCAGCTGGTGACCGTCTTCGCCCTCGGATACGCGCTGCTCGCCCCGCCGCTCGCCGCCCTCACCGCCCGCTGGCCGCGCCGGCGCCTGCTGCTCACCGCGCTCACCGTGTTCGGCGCCGCCAACGCGCTCAGCGCGCTCGCCCCCTCGTACGGGACGCTGCTGGCCACCCGGGTGCTGGCCGCCGCCGGCGCCGCGCTCTACACCCCGACCGCCAACGCGGTCGCCACCACCCTGGTCGCCCCCGAGCGGCGCGGGCGGGCGCTGGCCACGGTGCTCGGCGGCATGACGGTCGCCACCGCGCTCGGCGTGCCGCTCGGCACCTGGGTCGGGCGCGCCGACTGGCGGCTGACGATGTGGCTGGTCACGGTGCTGAGCGTGGCCGCCCTGGCCGGTCTCGCGCTGCTGCTGCGTGAGCTGCCGACGCCCGCCGCCGCGCCCGACCTGCGGGACCGGCTGGCGCCGCTGCGCGACCGGCGGGTGCTCGGCGCCGCCTGGACCACCCTGGTGTTCTTCCTGGCCTTCCAGTCCGTCTACATCTACCTGGCCACCGCCGTCGCCCCGGCGACCGGCGGCCGGGCCGACCGGTTGAGCCTGGTCCTGCTGGTCACCGGCGTCGCCTCGGTGGGCGGCAGCTGGCTGGGCGGGCGGCTGGTGGACCGGGTCGGCGTGCGGCGGGTGCTGCTGGTGGCCAGTACGGTGGCGGCGGCCGCGTTCGCCGCACTGCCCTGGGCGGGGCTCTCGATGCCCGGCGCGCTCGCCTACGCCGTGGTCACCCCGCTGGCCGGGTGGGCCGTCTCGGTCGCGCTGCCGCACCGGCTCGCCTCGCTGGACCCGGCCAACGCCCAGCTGCTGATCTCGCTCAACAGCAGCGCCCTCTACCTGGGTACGGCCGTCGGCGGCGCGGCCGGCAGCGCCGCGATCGCGCTGCTCGGCGACCGCTGGTTCCCGCTCGCGGCGACCGGGTTCGCCTTGGTGGCCGCCGCCACGGCCTGGGTCACCACGCGCGGCACGGCGCCCGTCCGGGCCGTGACCGCTCACTGAGCGCGGATCGCCCGGAACAGCAACCCGGCCGTCTCCGCCCAGCGTTCGACGATGTCCGCGCGCTCGTGCAGCACGTCCGAGATGTGCTGGGTGCCGAAGAACGCGGCCACCAGCGACCGGGCCGCCGCCTGCGGGCAGACCCCCGGGTGCAGCTCGCCCGCCGCCTCGGCGCGTCTCAGCAGCGTGGCCAGCAGGCGGGTCCAGTCCACGTAGGGCGTCGGCAACTCGGCGTCGATCTGCGGCCGTTCGATCTGCAGCCGGGCACCCGCCTGGACGACGATGTCGTCCCGGAAGGCGATCGCCGCCCCCTCCAGCATGCGCACCGCGGTCGCCAGCGGCCCGTGTCCCTCGGCGGTCACCTTCGTCAGCAGCACCGGCCAGCGGGCGTAGTGCTGTTCGACCACGGCCACCGCCAGGGCCTCCTTGGTCGGGAAGTGGAAGTAGACCGCCCCCTTGGTCATCTCCACCCGGTCCGCCACCTCCTTCACCGAGGTGTGGCGGAAGCCGCGGGCCGCGAACAGCTCGGCGGCGGCGGTGAGCACCAGCAGCCTGGTGCGGGCGGCCCGGTCCTGCTTGGGATCAGGGCCCCGCCGGGTGGCGATGGACGGCGCCCGGAACGGGGTGGCCTGGTCGGGCTCGGGCATCTCGGCTCCTGGGTGGCTCGGGTGCGGTCAACTCGCGGTCGGACCGGGAGATTTGGACATGGTGGCGGAATGCTCTGACTCGACGGAAAACCGTCTAGAAGGTATGTTCCTGAGCCGTCGCACCGGTTTGGAGCACCGCAATGTAGCGGCCCGGCCGGGGCCTCCGCGAGCGCGGGGGAGGGAGAAGTCATGGATGTTCCGCCAGCGGTCGTATCCACGCGGCGACGGCCACCGCGGCACACCGGCCGGTACGAGCCGAACCACGGGGGCCTCGCGGGCCCCGCCCTCACCGAACTCGCCGCCGCGTCGTGCGCGGCCGTTCCGCACCCGACCGCACGCGCTGACGGATGGTCACCGATCGGATCCCGTCCGATGCGCGGGAACCGGGTGGGCGCGGGGCTGTGACTGAGAACATTCATTCAGAAAGGTATGTTTCTTCCCCAGGGAGGGCGCATGTTGAAGCAGGAGCGGGCCCGGCGGACCAGGGAGAAGGTGCTGGACGCCGCGGCCGAGGAGTTTTCCACCCAGGGCTACAGCCGGGCCACCCTCAACGCGGTGGCGCAGCGGACCGGGATGACCAAGGGGGCGCTGTACGGGCACTTCCCGTCCAAACGCGCGCTCGCCGGCGCGCTGATGTCGCATTCGCGCCGGGTCTGGGACGAGATGCGCCTGACCCGTGACGTCCCGGGCGCCGAGGCCGCCGCCGTGCTGGAGGGCCTGGTGCTGGACCTGGCGCACCGGCTGAAGGAGGACGTCCGGCTGCGGGCGGCGCTCCGGCTGGCCACCGACATCCCGGACCCGGCGCGGTCGCACCCGCCGCGCCCGCCGTTCCCGGTGCCGGCGCCGCCGGACGTCTTCGAGGACGTGCAGCGCGGCCTGGTGGCCCTGATCCGCCGGGCGCAGGGGGAGGGCGGCATGGCGCCCCGGCCGCCCGAACTGGTCGCCCAGCTGCTGCTGGCCGTGCTGCAC
>NZ_BAAAKJ010000187.1:0-7240 GCF_039527695.1 Kitasatospora putterlickiae | reverse complement strand
GCCGCCCCGTCCGTGTGACCCGCGCCGGTCCGGCCGCGCCGTCCCTCACGCGGGGGCGGACGGCCAGGGGTCGGTGCGGCCGGGCCGGGCGACGTGGCGCCAGGGCCAGCGGGTGGCGAGCCAGTGGTCGAGGGCGGTGGAGAGCGCGCGGTCGAGCGCGGACCCGGGGTCGTCGCCGGTCCAGAGGAACAGGTCGGCCTCGTGCCGGGGGTCGCCCGGCGGGTCGAGGTACACACAGCCGAGCAGGCGGTCGTCACCCGGAGACGCCACCGCCAGGGCGAAGGATGTCCTTCGGATGAACTCCTGCTGGTGCCAGGCTAGTTGGATGAGATCCTGTTCCTCGGTGAGGTCCGGCGGCGGCCAGTTCCAGGCCTGGCCGAACTGCTCCCAGAGCCGGTCCCGGGAGGCGGTCACCAGCGCGTGGTCCTGCGCGAGGTCGCGGATGGTGATCGGGCGCAGCAGGAAGCCCGGGCCCTCCAGCCGGTCGGGGACCTCGAAGCGGTGCGGCACGAACGGCCGGGGGAGCGCCCGGACCTCCGGCGCGACGACGGCGGCCCGCTCCGGCGGTCGCTCCTGGCGGAGGATCGCCCGGTGAACGGCGACGAGGTCCGCGCCCGGCTCGACGCCGAGCTCGTCGACCAGCCGCCGCCTGGTCCGGCCGTACAGCGCCAGCGCCTCCGCCTGCCGCCCGGTGCGGAACAGCGCCCGCATCAGCAGGGCCTGCGGGCCTTCGCGCAGCGGATGCCCGGCCGCCACGCGCCACAGGCGGTCGACGGCCGCCGCCGGGCGCCCGCAGACGAGTTCGGCCTCCGCCGCCGCTTCCACGGCGGCCAGCCGGAGGTCGTCCAGGCGAACGGCCTCCGCCTGGAGCCGCGGCACCTCGCGCAGGTCCGCGAGCGCCGGTCCGCGCCACAGGGCGAGGGCCTCGACGAGCCGCGCGTGCGCGCCGTTTGCGTCGCCGTCGGCCAGCCGCGCCCGCCCGTCGGCCGTCAGCCGCTCGAAGCGGCGGACGTCGACGACCTCCTCGTCCGCTCCCTCGGTCCTTCCCCCGGAGGCCTCCTCGGCCCGGCCGATGTCGAGGCGGTAGCCGACGGAGGTGCCGAGCAGGCGGGGCGCGGCCGGGTCGGAGCCCCCCGAGGCGTCGGCGAGGACGGCGCGCAGCCGGGAGACGTAACTCTGCACCGTGTTGACCGCGCTGGCGGGCTCCCGGCCGTTCCACACGCTCTCGACGAGGCCCGCCAGCGGGACCGACCGCCCGTGCGCCAGCAGCAGCGTGGCGAGCACCGTCCGCTGCCGCGCGCCGCCCAGCGGCAGCGCCCGCCCGTCACGGTGCACCGCGAGCGGTCCGAGCACGCCGAACCGCCAACCCTGACCGGCCATCCGCCGTCCTCCGTCCCTTGCACCGTGCCGTCCCCTTGCGCCGCGCCGTCTCACCGACCGCGCCGTCTCACCTATGGCGCCGTCTCACCGGCCGCGTCGCCTCGCCGGCCGCGCGCCGGACGGTCCGGTGCAGCGTACGCGCGGGTTGCACGGATTTTGCACGGCGGGTCCGGCAGGCTGCCCGGACGGCCCACCCGGCAGCCGCCGACCGCACCCGGGCCCCGACCAGGAGAACCACCAGGATGACCACGACCTCCCTCCCTCCGTCCGGCCTCACCGTCCGGCCCGCCACGCCGGACGACGCCCCGGCCGTCCGCGACCTGCTCAACCGCGTGGACCTGCTGGAGATCGGCCGGGCGGAGACCGATCTGCGGGAGGTCCGCGCGGATCTGGAACACCCGGGCACCGACCTGCGCCGGGACTCCTGGCTGCTCGCCGACGGTGACGAACTGGTCGGCTACGGCCTGGTCCGGGACCGCTCGGGCGGCGGGCGGATCGACCTCGACCAGTACGTGCTCCCCGCCCACCAGGCCGGGGCACTGCACCTGTTCGCGCTGATGGAGGGCCGGGCGGTGGAGCTGGCGGCGGCCAACGGCGCCTCCCGGGCAGTCCTCCACCTGCTGCTGAACACCCGGCCCACGCTCGACACCAGGGCGATCCGCCGGCGCGGCTGGGCCTGCGCGCGCCACTACCGGGTGATGGCGCGCCGGGTCGACCCGCGCACGGACCCGGTCCCCGCGCCGCCGCCGGGCGTCACCCTGCGGGACTGCCGGCGCGAGGAGGACCGCCGCATCGCCCACCGGCTGCAACAGGAGGCCTTCGCCGGGCACTTCGACGCCCGGCCGCGCACCTTCGAACAGTGGTGGCAGGACATCGACGGCGCGAACCTCGACTGGTCGCTGACCTGGATCGCCACCGTGGCGGGCGTCGGTGACGTGGCCGTGCTGCGCACCCGCGACGACCGCGCCGGCCGGGGGTGGGCGGACCGCCTGGGAGTGCTGCCCGCCGCCCGGGGGTGCGGCGTCGGCGGCTACCTGCTGCGCCACTTCTTCGGTCACTACGCCGCCCTGGGGCGGGAGTACGTCGCCCTCGGCGTGGACACCGGCAACACCACCGGCGCGCTCGCCCTCTACGAGGGCCACGGGATGACGGTGGACTTCGCGGTGGACACCTGGGAGCTGGTCCTCCCGGTGCCCGGGGCCTGAGCGCCGCCGGGCCCGGGCGGGTTCGGGTGGGTGCGGGAGGGGCCAGGCGGGTGCGGAAACGTTTCCGCACCCGCCCGGACCGTTCTCCCCGGCGGGATCAGCCGTTGGCGAGGGCCTGGACGCGGTCGAACGCGCCGTTGAAGAGGTTCTGGTCGCCGGGGAAGACGCCGGAGTCGGCGTACTGCCAGATGGTCTGGTAGCTCCAGCCCGCCGGCAGGGTCCCGACGGTGGAGGCGTAACGGGCGATCCAGAGCGGGTTGGTGGCACCGAACGAGGCGTTGTCGCCGGTGCAGGCGGTCCACCAGTTGGTTGTGGTGTAAATCGTGGGGTAGCGGCCGGTGCGGGCGAGCACGGTGTTGCTGAAGGCGCGGATCCAGCTCACCATGGCGCTCTGGCTGAGGCCGTAGCAGGTGGCGCCGTACGGGTTGTACTCGATGTCGAGCGCGGGCGGGAGGGTCTTGCCGTCCCGCGACCAGCCGCCGCCGTGGTCGACGAACCAGTTGGCCTGCGCGGTGCCGGAGGAGCGGTCCGGCAGGGCGAAGTGGTACGCGCCGCGGATCAGGCCGGCGTTGTAGGAGCCGTTGTACTGCTGGGCGAAGTAGGGGTTGGTGTACGTGGTGCCCTCGGTGGCCTTGACGTAGGCGAAGCGCGCACCGTTGGCGCGCACCGTGGACCAGGCGACGTTGCCCTGGTGGCTGGAGACGTCGAGGCCGGGAGTCTGGGTGGCGGCGAGGGCGGCGGCTGGGGCGGGGCCGGGCTCCCGGCCCTCGTGGGCGGCGACGGTGGAGCCGGCGAAGTCCAGCTCGGGGTGGAGCGGCGGCAGCTGACCGCCGTGCCGGGCTGCGGAGTTGTCGGAGGCGACCGCGTCGGAGGGGGACGCGGTGCCGGGCGCGGGCGCAGGCTCGGCCGCGTACGCCGGGGCGGCGGTGCCGACGGCGAGGGCGACCGCGACGGCGAGGGCGGCGAAGGCGGGGAGCCGGCGGTTCCCCCGCCTTCCGGTGCGGGCGGTGGGGCTGGCGGAGCGGGAAGTGCTGGGCATGACACTCCTCTGGTCCGTGGTGACGACCCGTTGGATGCGCGGACAGCCGGTGCGCCGGTGACGGCAACCGGCTGGAGCAGGGTAGCCATGTACGTGCCAGCCCGCCAGGTATCGGTGGCACCATCCTGAACGGGCGTCACATGGCGTTGGTCCCCACCATTCCGTGCCTCCACACGCACGGAACGCCGCCCGTCCCGGGGTTCGTCCGGCCCGCCCGCAACACCGCCGACCTGCGGGGACGCGGCCTCGGCGGGTCCTGGTGCGCGGCCGCGGGCCGGGGGCGTGGAGCGGTGCCGGGCGCCCCGTCCGGCGCCCCCGGCACCGCCGGGTCTTTGCGCCGCGGTCAGCCGGTGGTCGCCCACTCTTCGCGCAGCCGCCCGAACGCCTCGTGGAAGGCGGGGAAGGTCTTCCGCACGCAACCGGGGTCGTCGAAGGTGATGCCGGGCGAACGCAGCGCGGTGACCGAGAACGACATCACCATCCGGTGGTCGCCGTGCGAGGCGAGTTCGGTGCCGCGCGGGGTGCCGGGCCGGATCTCGATCCAGTCGTGGCCGGTGGCGACCTCGACGCCGAGCCGGCGGAGGTTCCCGGCGCAGGCCTCCAGCCGGTCGCACTCCTTGATCCGGGTGTTGGCGACGTTCTCGATCCGCACCGGCCCGTCCGCGAACGGCGCGATGGCGGCGAGCGTCGGCATGGTGTCGGAGATGTCGCGCATGTCGACGGTCAGTCCCGACAGCCGGCCGCCCTCGCGTCCCCCGACGGTGACCCGGTCCGCGCCGATCTCCACCCGCGCGCCCATCCTGGCCAGCACCTCGGCGAACCGCAGATCCCCCTGGAGCGCGTCCCGGCCCAGCCCCGGCACGGTCAACTCCCGGCCGGTGAGCGCGGCGGCCGCGAAGAAGTAGCTCGCCGTCGAGGCGTCCGGCTCGATCGGGTAGGCGGTGGCCCGGTACCCGCCGGGCGCGACCTCGAAGACCCGGCCGGTGCGCGTCACGGTGGCGCCGAAGGCCCGCATCATGGCGACGGTGATCTCCACGTACGGCGCCGAGACCAGGTCGGTCACGGTGATCCGCAGGCCCTGTTCGGTGAGCGGGCCGAGCAGCAGCAGTGCGGTCAGATACTGCGAGGACAGGCTCGCGTCCAGGCTCAGCTCGCCGCCGCGGACCCCGTCGGCGGTGATCCGCAGCGGGTGGTGGCCCTCGGCCTCCTCGTGCCGCAGGTCGACGCCGAGGGTGCGCAGCGCCTCGGTGAGCGGGCCGAGCGGGCGCCGGCGCAGCTGGGCGGAGGCGTCGAAGCGGAACGAGCCGTGGCCCGCCGCGGCGAGCACGGGCAGGAAGCGGCCGGTGGTCGCGCCGTCGCGGCAGTACACGTCGGCGTCATGGGCCGGGCCTTGCGGGCGGCCTTCGACCGTCCACCGGTCCGGCTCGCGGGTGAGCGCGTAGCCGAGCGCCAGCAGGCCCTCGGCGAAGCCCTCGGTGTCGTCGGAGCGCAGCGGCCGGAGCAGGGTGGTGGTGCCGTCGGCGGCGGCGGCGAGGAACAGCGCCCGCGCGGTCACCGACTTGGAACCGGGGATCTCGACGGTCGTCATGGGGGCTGGGGCCTCCGGGGTGAGCGGGACGGATGGGATGAGCAGGACGGCTGGGACGAGCGGGACGGGCCGGCCGTCGCGGCCATCCTGCCGGAGGCGGCGCGGCGCCCGGCGAGCCGTCCGGCCTTTGGACGACCGTTCGAGCCGGTGCGTCCGGGCCGCCGGCGGAGCGCGCTCGCGTCCGGGTTCCGGGCGGATCGGAGGCCCGTGGCGGCTGTGGCACGATGCCAGGGACCGGCCTTGAGCGGCCGCCGCCCCGCCCGGGCCACCGTCCGGGCCCGCCCGAGAAGAGGCCTCCGTGCCCGAGAGCAGCACCCGACCGGCCGCCGAGGCCGTCGCCACCGACCGGCTCGGCTTCCGCACCGCGACCACCGCCGACGTCCCCGCGCTGCTCGCCCTGGTCGAGTCCGCCTACCGGGGCGACACCAGCCGGGCCGGCTGGACCACCGAGGCCGACCTGCTGGCGGGCCAGCGCACCGACACCGAGGGCGTCACCGCGGCCGTCACCCACCCCGACGGCGTGGTGCTGCTCGCGGAGCTGGACGGCGAGCTGCTCGCCTGCTGCCAGCTCGAACGCCGAGGCGAGCACGCCTACTTCGGCATGTTCTCGGTGCGCCCCGGCCGTCAGGGCGGTGGCCTCGGGCGGGCCGTGCTCGCGGAGGCCGAGCGGTACGCGGCCGAGCAGTGGGGCGCGGTGGAGATGGAGATGACCGTGATCGAGCAGCGCGCCGAGCTGGTCGCCTGGTACGAGCGCCGCGGTTTCCAGCGGACCGGCGACTACTCGCCGTTCCCCTACGGCGACGAGCGCTTCGGCATCCCGCTCCGGCCCGACCTGCGGTTCGAGAAGCTGACCAAGGCGCTCGTCGCCCGGTAGGGGTGCCGGGGCGTCGAGGGTGGCGCGGCGGAACCGCACCGGCGGCCTCCTGCCCTGGTCCGACGGGTCAGCCCTGGGCCGGTCGCGGCAGCAGACCGCGCTCGCGCAGCAGTGGGAGCAGGTGGTCGCGGACGGCGGGGGCCAGCCGGAGGCCGGGGTCGCGGCCGTCCGTCCAGCGGAGGTCGGCGAGTTCGGCGGCGGGCGCGGGCGCCCGGTCCAGCCCGGCCTCGAACACGGTCATCCGCATCGGCACGCCCTCCAACGCCGCGACCGCCTCGATGTCGGCCAGGTGGCGCGGTGCGACGGGGCCCGCGCCGAGCTCCTCGTCCAGCTCGCGGGTCAGCGCCGTGAGCGGCTCCTCCCCGGCGTCGGGCTTGCCGCCGGGGAGGTAGAGGACGTCCGGTGCCGCCTTCTTGCTGACGACCAGGAGCCGGCCGTCCTCCACCACGGCGGCGGCCACGACGGTGAGCGGTGCGGGGGCGGTCTGTGGCGATTCGTGTTCGAACATGATCGTGATTGTTCCAGGAGTCGAACGACGTTCGGGACCGCGCAGGGGCGCGCGGGGGCGGCGTGACCCGGCAAGAGCGCGCCACGTAGGTTCGGCGCGTGCCCCGCCGCCCGAACAGGCCGCGCCGACCGGTCGCCTACGGACGCTCCTACCTCTGGACGCTCCGGCGCCGCCACCCCGTACCCGGCCGCTACCGGCCCCGGGGTGCCACCAGAGCCTCATCCTCACCCTCACCTTCATCCTCACCCTGGACCTGCGGCCGACGTGCGTCGGCGGGCCGCTGCGCATGGTCTTCGCCGACGGTCTCGCGCCGGTTCGTCCCGGGCCGGTTCGTCCCGGGCCGGTTCGTCCCTGGCGGGTTCCCGCTCGGCTCCGGCGACGTGGGCCGTGTGCGCGGCCCTCTCGCTGACCTGCGCGAACCGGGCGCCGTCCGGGCGCCGTCCGGGCCCCGCCCGACGCGGGTCGACGGCCGGTCGCCGCTGGACGCGGTGGCCGCTCAGCCGTAGATGCTGCGGCAGAGGCGGGCCTGCTCGGAGCCGGCCGCCCACCGGCCGAGCCGCTCGGCCTGGTCGCAGATCGTGTCCGCGTCCACTCCCGGCACCGCGCTCGCCGCAGGGGCGCTCACTCCGGGGGAGGGCGCGGCGGC